>NZ_JBEOSD010000050.1:0-49434 GCF_040302735.1 Streptomyces sp. NPDC097619
GCCCTCCGGGTCCCCCTCGGCAGGCTGACCGCTGCGCGGGGCCCTTCCCCACCCCCCCCCGTCCCGATCCCCGGGCAGCCCCCCCCGCCCCCCCGGCAGGCCAGCCCCGACCGCGGCCCCCCGCGGGGGGGGCGCCCCCCCGGCGCGTCCGGGGCCGGAGCGGCGGGCGCCCCCGTCCGGCTCCCGGCCCGCGCGCCTACTTGTCGATGTCGCCGACCACGAAGAACAGCGAGCCCAGGATCGCCACCATGTCCGCGACCAGGGTCCCCGGCAGCAGCACCGCCAGCGCCTGGATGTTGTTGTACGAGGCCGAGCGAAGCTTCAGCCGGTACGGGGTCTTCTCGCCCTTGGAGACCAGGTAGTAGCCGTTGACCCCGAGCGGGTTCTCGGTCCAGGCGTAGGTGTGCCCCTCCGGCGCCTTCAGCACCTTGGGCAGCCGCTGGTTCACCGGGCCCGGGGGCAGCTCCGCCAGCCGGTCCAGGCAGGCCACCGCCAGGTCCAGGGCGTTGTGGGTCTGCTCCAGGAGCACCTCGAAGCGGGCCAGGCAGTCGCCCTCGGTGCGGGTGACCACCTTGAGGGTGCCCGCCAGCTCCCCGTAGGCCAGGTACGGCTCGTCCCGGCGCAGGTCGAAGTCGACCCCGGAGGCGCGGGCGATCGGTCCGGAGACGCCGTAGGCGTGCACGGCCTCCGCGGAGAGCACCCCGACCCCGCGGGTCCGGCCGCGGAAGATCTCGTTGCCGCCCACCAGGTCGTCGTACACGTGCATCCGGGTCCGGACGTCGGCGATGGCGGCCCGGGTGCGCTCGGTCCAGCCCAGCGGCAGGTCCTCCTTGAGGCCGCCGACCCGGTTGAACATGTAGTGCATGCGGCCGCCGGAGACCTCCTCCAGGACGGCCTGGAGCTCCTCGCGCTCGCGGAAGGCGTGGAAGATCGGGGTGATCCCGCCGAGCTCCAGCGGGTAGGAACCGAGGAACATCAGGTGGTTGAGGACGCGGTTCAGCTCGGCGAGCAGGGTCCGCAGCCACACGGCCCGCTCCGGCACCTCCATGCCGAGCATCCGCTCCACGGCCATGACCACGCCCAGCTCGTTGGAGAAGGCCGAGAGCCAGTCGTGGCGGTTGGCCAGCATGACGATCTGCCGGTAGTCCCGGGCCTCGAAGAGCTTCTCGGCGCCGCGGTGCATGTAGCCGACCACGGGGTCCGCGCTGACGATCCGCTCGCCGTCCAGGACGAGGCGCAGTCGCAGGACGCCGTGGGTGGAAGGGTGTTGCGGGCCGATGTTGAGCACCATGTCGGTGCTCTCCGCCGCGCCCCCGATGCCGACCGTGGTCTCCGTCATGGCGAACAGTGTCTCAGTCCTAGGGTGGGGTCATGGATACGGGGATGACGACGGAGCCGCGCTGGACCGGCCTGCCTGGGGGACTGCTCTCCCTGCGGCGGCTGCTGGTGGTGGTGTGGCTGGGCGGGGCGACCGTGCTCGCCGGTGTGCTGCCGGGCCTCCTGGTGGGCCCCCCGTGGGCGCTGTGGGCCCTGCTGCCGCTGGCCGCGCTGGTGTGGGGCTGGGTGCTGGCGGAGCGGAACTGGCGGTCCTGGCGGTACGCCGAGCGCGCCGACGACCTGCTGATCAGCCGCGGGGTGCTGTGGCGGGAGCAGACGGTGGTGCCGTACGGGCGGATGCAGCTGGTCGAGGTGACCTCCGGCCCGCTGGAGCGCCGCTACGGGCTCGCCTCCCTCCAGCTGCACACCGCGGCGGCGGCCTCCGACGCCCGGATCCCGGGGCTGCTGCCCGCCGAGGCGGAGCGGCTGCGGGACCGGCTGACGGAGCTCGGCGAGGCAAGGTCGGCGGGGCTGTGACCGAGCCGCGCCCCGACCCGTCCGCCGCTCCCGCTCCCGGTCCGGAGCCCGCGCCCACCGACCCCGGCGCGGAACACGCCGCCGCGTCCGGTACGGGGCCCGCCCCGGCCCCCGGCGGGGAGCGGCGGCTGCACCCGGTGACCCCGCTGCGGCGGGCCTGGGCGCCGATAGCGGTGCTGGCCGGTCTGGTCCTCCAGCAGCCCGAGCGGGCCGAGGAGTGGTCCCGCGGGCTGTCCAGCCTGCTCGGGGCGCTGGCCGTCCTGGCCCTGCTGGTGGCCGCCGGTCTGTACGGCTTCCTCAGCTGGTGGTTCACCCACTACGCGGTGACCGCCACGGAGCTGCGGATCCGCACCGGACTGCTGTTCCGGCGGACCGCGCACATCCGCCTGGACCGGATCCAGGCCGTGGACCTCACCCGGCCGCTGCTGGCCCGGGTGGTCGGCGTGGCCAAGCTGAAGCTCGACGTGATCGGCACCGAGGACAAGGACGAGCTGGCCTACCTGAGCGAGCGGGAGGCCGGGGAGCTGCGGGCCGAGCTGCTGGCCCGGGCCGCGGGCTTCGCCCCGGAGACGGCGGCGGAGGTCGGCGAGGCCCCGGTCCGGGAGCTGCTGCGGGTCCCGCCCGCCACGCTGGTGGTCTCCCTGCTGCTCAACATCGGGGTGTGGGCCTCGCTGGCCGTCGGTCTCACGGCCCCCTTCGTGGTCTGGTGGATCAGCGACAGCGTCTGGGTGGGCCTGGCCATCCTGCTGCCGATCCTGGGCGGGGTGTGGGCGGCCACCGGAGGCCGGTTCCTGACGGAGTACGACTGGACGGTCGCCGAGTCCCCGGACGGGCTGCGCCTGGACCACGGGCTGCTGGACCGGGCCCACGAGACGGTGCCGCCCGGCCGGGTGCAGACCGTGCGGATCGTGGAGCCGCTGCTGTGGCGCCGTCGGGGCTGGGTCCGGGTGGAGCTGGCGGTGGCGGGCTCGGCCAACGAGGTGCTGGTGCCGGTGGCCTCCCGGGAGGAGGCCCAGCGGGTGGTGGCCCGGGTGCTGCCCGGGGTGGATCCCGCGGCCCTGGACTTCGCGCCGTCTCCGGACCGGGGCTCGCGCTGGGTGGTGCCCGTGTGGTGGAAGGGGTACGGGCTGGCGGTGTCCCCGGAGGTGTTCGCGGCCCGGCACGGCCGGCTCTGCCGCCGTACCGAGCTGGTGCCGCACGCCAAGGTGCAGAGCGTCCGGGTCTCCCAGGGGCCCTGGGAGCGGGCCCGCGGCCTCGCCGACGTGCTGGTGGACACCGGGGCGAACAAGACCGTCACCGCGCGGCTGCGGGCCGCGGAGGAGGCGGCGGAGGTGCTGTACGCGCAGGCGGACCGCTCCCGGACCGGCCGGGCGGAGGCCCGCCCGGACCGCTGGATGACCTGAGCCGGGCCGGGTGTCAGGAGGCCGGGCCGGAACCGGCGCGGACCAGGCCCGTCTCGTAGGCCAGGACCACCACCTGCACGCGGTCGCGCAGGTCCAGCTTGGTGAGGATGCGGCCCACGTGCGTCTTGACGGTGGCCTCCGACAGGACCAGTCGCGCGGCGATCTCGCCGTTGGACAGGCCCTGGGCCACCAGCAGCATGACCTCCCGCTCCCGGTCCGTCAGCCGCTCGATCTCCTTGTTCTGCGGCTCCGGGGTGCTGGTGGGCAGCATCGGGGCGAAGCGGTCCAGCAGTCGGCGGGTGGTGGAGGGGGCCACCACGGCGTCCCCGCTGTGCACCGAACGGATCGCGGCCAGCAGCTCGGCCGGCGGCACGTCCTTGAGCATGAAGCCGGAGGCGCCCGCCTTCAGCCCGGAGAAGGCGTACTCGTCCAGGTCGAAGGTGGTCAGGATGATGACCTTGGGGTGGTTCTCCGGCTCGCAGATCCGCCGGGTGGCCTCCACGCCGTCCAGCTTCGGCATGCGGACGTCCATGAGGACCACGTCCACGGTGGTCGCCCGGAGCACCTCCAGGGCCTCCAGGCCGTCCCCTGCCTCGGCCACGACCTCCATGTCCGGCTGGGCGGCCAGCACCATGCGGAAACCGGTGCGCAGCAGCATCTGGTCGTCGACCAGCATCACGCGGATGGACATCTCTCAGGATCCCTTTCCCTTCAGCGGCAGCAGCGCGCTGATCCGGAAGCCCCCGCCGGGACGGGGACCCGCCTCCAGCGTGCCCCCGACCATGGAGACCCGCTCCCGCATGCCGATCAGCCCGTGCCCGGCGCCGTCCGCGCCGCCGTCCGTGTACAGCTCGTGTGCCGAGCCCCGCCCGTCGTCCTCCACGAGCAGGCCGAGTCCGTCGTCGAAGTACATCAGGCGGACGCTGGCGCCCGCGCCCGGGCCCCCGTGCTTGCGCGTGTTGGTCAGCGCCTCCTGCACGATCCGGTACGCCGTCAGCTCCACCCCGCTGGGCAGCGGCCGGGGCGCGCCCTCGACCTGGTAGTCCACGGTCAGCCCCGCCGTGCGGACCTGCTCGACGAGGACCTCCAGCTGTTCCATGTCGGGCTGGGGCACGTAGTCCTCGGACTCCTGGGGTTCGCCGGTGCGCAGGATGCCGAGCAGCCGGCGCATCTCGGCGAGGGCCTGGCGGCCGGTGCCGGAGATGGTCTGGAGGGCTTCCTTGGCCTGTTCGGGGGCCACGTCCATGACGTAGGCGGCGCCGTCGGCCTGCACCACCATCACGGAGACGTTGTGGGCGACGACGTCGTGCAGTTCGCGGGCGATCCGGGCGCGCTCGGCGGCCACCGCCGCCTTGCCCTGGGCCTCGCGCTCCCGCTCCAGCCGTTCGTTCCGCTCGACCAGCTGGGCGTAGTAGGCCCGCCGGGTGCGGAGCGAGTCGCCGAGCACCCAGGCCAGGGCGAACGGCACCGTCACGAAGATCGAGAACTGGACGTTCTCCTCGTTGGCGCCCTTCTCGAACTGCCAGCGCAGGGCGGCCAGCGGGGCCGCGGCCAGCCCCCAGGCCAGCGCGGTCTTGGACACCCAGCGGGGCACGTCGGAAGCGGCGACGGTGTAGAGGATGGCGAGCATCGCCAGGTTGGCGGCGGTCGGCTGGGAGTCGACGGCCAGCTGGTACAGCCCCGTCCCGACGCTGGTCCAGAGCATGGCCTGCGGGTACTTGCGGCGGAGCGCGACCACCACCGCGAGCGCGGTCATGGCCGGCAGGGCCAGCAGCCGCGACGCGACGCCCTGGTACGAGTCGGCGACCTCCAGCCCGGCCATCCCGAAGAGCACGACAGCCCAGAAGGTGTCGACGCCCGTCGGGTGTCTGCGGAGGAAGTCGTAGAACCGTTGCACGTAACCCAGCGTAGGGAAACGAACCGCTTGCCCGAGTCAACCGGAGGGGCGATCCGCGCCGGGCCGCGTACTCCCCTAGGTGGAGGGGATGCCTAGCCTTGCGGGATGAACAGCAGCGAGCGGACCCAGGGGTCCCCCGGAGGGGCCGTGACCTGGCCCTTGCCGTGGCGGGCGGCCATGGAGCGGGCCCTGTACGGGCCGGACGGGTTCTACGTGCGGCCGGACGGGGCCGGCCCCGCCGGTCACTTCCGCACCTCGGTGCACGCCTCCCCGTTGTTCGCGGGGGCCGTGGCCCGGCTCCTGGAGCGGGTGGACGCGGCCCTGGGGTCGCCCGCCCGGCTGGACCTGGTGGACATGGCGGCGGGCCGCGGGGAGCTGGTGACCGGCGTGCTGGCGGCCCTGCCCGCGGGGACGGCCGCCCGGGTCCGGGCGCACGCGGTGGAGCGGGCCCCGCGCCCGGCCGGGCTGGACCCGCGGATCGCGTGGTGCGCGGCCCCGCCGGAGGGCACCACGGGGCTGCTGTTCGCGAACGAGTGGCTGGACAACGTGCCGCTGGACCTGGCGGAGGGCGGCCGGTACGTCCTGGTGGACCGGGACGGTACGGAGCACCCCGGCGGCCCCCTGGAACCGGCGGACCGGGACTGGCTGGCCCGCTGGTGGCCGGAGGCGGTCGGGCCCGGGGAGCGGGCCGAGATCGGGCGGACCCGGGACGAGGCGTGGGCCGCCGCCTCGGCCACCGTGGCGCGGGGTCTGGCGGTGGCCGTGGACTACGGGCACACCCGGGCCGCCGGCAGACCGCCGTACGGCACCCTGACCGGCTTCCGGGCCGGGCGGGAGGTGCGGCCCGTCCCGGACGGCGACCGCGACGTCACCGCGCACGTGGCGCTGGACTCGTGCGCCGGCCCGGACGGGGTGCTGCTGACCCAGCGGGAGGCCCTGGCCCGGCTCGGGGTCTCCGGGGCCCGTCCGCCCCTGGCGCTGGCCTCCACCGATCCGGCCGGGTACGTGCGGGCCCTGGCGGGGGCCGGGGCGGCGGCGGAGCTGACCGCCCGCGGCGGGCTCGGGGACTTCGGCTGGTTGCTCCGCCCGCGCGGCATCCCGCCGGTGCTCTGACCGACCCGGGCGAACGGGAACGCGAACGGCGGCGGGCCGCCCGCCGGGGGTGTCCCCGGCGGACGGCCCGCCGCTGTCGTTCCTCGTGCGCGGAGCGCTCGCGGACTACTTGCTGTCGCGCTCGTGGCCGTGGCCGTCGTGCAGGCCGCCGCCGCTGCCCTGGCCGTCGGTCGGCACGGAGGCCACCGGCTTCGAGAGCGGGGCGAGGTCCCACGCGTAGTGGCCCACCGCGTCGGCGATGACGTCGATGTTGATGTCGAACGCCTTCAGGTCGATGTTGTCGATGTCATCGCCCGGGGCGTGGTAGTTCGGGTCGTAGGCGAGACCGGCGGTGCCGCCGAACTTCGCGGCCTGGGCCTCGGTCTTGATGCCCTCGGCGCCGGTGAAGGTGCCGCCGGAGGGGATGCCGACCTCGATGAACGGCCCGTAGTCGGAGCGGCCGGAGAAGTCGGTGCCCTCGTGCGGGATCTTCTTCGAGTCGAGGAAGTCGTTGATGCCCTTCTCGATCTGCGCGGAGCCGGCGGGGCCGGGGCCCGCGCCCACGCCGTCCGAGTCGTCACCGTCGTAGACGAAGTACGCGGCGTTCGGCGAGGCGATCATGTCGAAGTTCAGGTAGAGCTTGATCTGCTTCTTCTGGGCCTCGGTCAGGGAGGCCACGTAGGCCTCGGAGCCGAGCAGGCCGAACTCCTCGGCGGACCACCAGGCGAACTTGACCTTGTTCTTGAACTTGTCCTTGGACTTCGACAGCTCGATGGCGGCCTGCAGGATGCCGGCCGAGCCCGAGCCGTTGTCGTTGATGCCCGGGCCGTCCGCGACGGAGTCCAGGTGCGAGCCGAGGAAGACGGTGTTGTTCGCGTCCCCGCCCTTGGTCTCGGCGATGACGTTGAAGGTCTTGCGGTTCTCGCGCAGCTCGCGGATGTCGAGGGTGACGTTGACGGTGCCCGCGGCCACCTCCGCCGCCAGCGCCTCGCCCTCTTCCTGGGTCAGGCCGCCGGTGGGGATCCGGCCCGCGGTCGGGTCCCCGATGGTGCCGTTGAGGGCGCCGGTGGTGTTGTTGAAGATGATCGCGCCGACCGCTCCCGCGTCGGCGGCGTTGGCCTGCTTCACCGCGAAGGCGCAGCCGCCGCGCTTGATGAGCGCGATCTTGCCGGTGAAGGCGCCCGCGGCGAAGTCGCCGGGCTCGCAGCCGCTGGTGCCGTCCGCGTCCACCGGGGTGGCCGCCACGTCCGCGGTGATGCCGCCCTCGGGGCCGCTGGCCGTGTAGGTCATCAGGCGGATCGGCACGTCGCGGCCGTCGCCGTTGTTCACCCGGAGGGTCTCGGCGACCGTCTCGGTGTAGGCGAACTCGAACTCGTGCCGGGAGACCTTGTACCCGGCGTTCTTCAGGATGCCCTCGATGTACTTGGCGGACTGCTCGTGGCCCTTGGAACCGGCCACCCGCGTGCCGTTGTTGTAGTCGGCCAGCGACTGGAACACGCGCAGGTGCTTGAAGGCCTTCGCGGCCGTGGCGTCCTTGACCAGTTGCTTGGCCAGGGCCTTGCCGCGCGCGGCGTCGCTCGCCGGGCTGGTGGCCCCCGCGGGACCGGCCAGCAGCAGCGGCGAGACGAGAGCGGCGGCGGCCAGTGCAGCGGTGGCCGCGGCTATACGGCGTGAGGGCATGAAGGTCCTTTCACGGCAGGCGGAAGCGCTCGCTTGGTGGCGAATTCGTGGAGCGGTGCACGCACGGTAGACACCAAGTGGCCACTCTGGCCAGAGTTTTCACTGATTCCGGTTTATGAATTCCGTATAGCGGTGCGTCCGCAACATGTCGGCCACATGTCCCCCCGAAAGGAATTCCCCGGATCCCCCATCCGCCCCATACGCCCCACCTGTCACACACGCCCCAGCCGGCCTGCTCGAACGTCTGATCCGGAGGGAGCGGATCCGGCCAAGCGCGCCGCCGTCCCGGGGGCGCGCCGACGACCCCCGGAACCCCTCCCGGCGGGTTCCGGTCGTGCCCCCTCCGGCACGGCGGAACCGGAGCGGACACGACCGGAAGGCAGCCCTCCGCACGGTTCCCGGCTCCGGGACCGCCCCGGCACGGTCCGGCACGCACTCCGGCGCGACCCCGCGCGCGCCCCGGAACCCCCGCCCGGGCACCCCCGCGCCCCCGGCCCGCACCCCCACGGGCGGCCCCGGCGGGGGTACCGGTCCGGCGGATAGCATGGCGCCATCACGTCCGGTACCCCTCGCGGACTGGAACGGAAGGCCCTCCCGCGTGAACGCATCACCCGCCCCGGCACCCGAAGACCGCCCCGCCCGCCTCAGCGTCGGCGTGGTCGGAGCGGGCCGCGTCGGCCCGGCCCTCGCGGCCGCCCTGCAACTGGCCGGGCACCGCCCCGTGGCCGTCTCCGGAGTCTCCGACGCCTCCCGGCGCCGCGCCGCCGAGCTGCTGCCCGGCGTCCCCCTGGTCCCCCCGGCCGAGGTGTTCGCCGCCGCGGACCTCGTCCTGCTCACCGTGCCCGACGACAGCCTCCCCGGGCTGGTCGCCGGGCTCGCCGAGACCGGCGCCGTCCGCCCCGGGCAGCTCCTCGTGCACACCAGCGGCCGGTACGGCACCGCCGTCCTCGACCCCGCCCGCCGCGCCGGGGCCCTGCCCCTGGCCCTGCACCCCGTCATGACCTTCACCGGCACCGCCGTGGACGTACAGCGCCTGGCCGGATGCTCGTTCGGCGTAACCGCCCCCGAGGAACTCCGGCTCGCCGCCGAAGCCCTCGTGATCGAGATGGGCGGCGAGCCCGAGTGGATCGCCGAGGAGGCCCGCCCGCTCTACCACGCGGCCCTCGCCCTCGGTGCGAACCACCTCGTCACCCTGGTGGCCCAGTCCATGGAACTGCTCCGCACCGCCGGGGTCGGCCACCCGGACCGCATGCTCGGCCCCCTCCTCGGCGCCGCCCTCGACAACGCCCTGCGCTCCGGCGACGCCGCCCTCACCGGCCCGGTCGCCCGCGGCGACGCCGGCACCGTCGCCGCGCACGTCGCGGAACTGCGCAAGCACGCCCCGACCACCGTCGCGGGCTACCTCGCGATGGCCCGCACCACCGCGGACCGGGCCCTCGCCCACGGTCTGCTCAAGCCCGAACTCGCCGAGGACCTCCTCGGCGTCCTCGCCGAGGCCCGCGAGGGCCGCGAGGGAGGAGCGAAGTGACCGACACCACCCGCACCACCGAGCCCGCCGCAGCCCCGGCCGCGGACGCCCCCGCGGGCACCGCCCTGCTCCGCACCGCCGCCGAGCTCCGGGCCCTGCCCCGCACCCCGGGCGGCCGCCGCGCCGTGGTCATGACCATGGGCGCCCTCCACGAGGGCCACGCCACGCTCGTGCGCACCGCCCGCGAGACCGTCGGGGCCGCGGGCCAGGTCGTCGTCACCGTCTTCGTCAACCCCCTCCAGTTCGGGGCGGGCGAGGACCTCGACCGCTACCCCCGCACCCTCGACGCCGACCTCGCCCTCGCCGCCGCCGCGGGCGCCGACGCCGTGTTCGCCCCCTCCGCCGACGAGGTCTACCCCGGCGGGGAACCCCAGGTCCGCGTCACCGCGGGCCCCATGGGCACCCTCCTCGAAGGCGCCACCCGCCCCGGCCACTTCGACGGCATGCTCACCGTCGTCGCCAAGCTCCTCCACCTCACCGCGCCCGACCTGGCCCTCTTCGGCCAGAAGGACGCCCAGCAGCTCGCCCTCATCCGACGGATGGCCCGCGACCTGAACTTCCCCGTGGAGATCGTCGCCGTCCCCACCGTCCGCGAGGCCGACGGACTGGCCCTGTCCAGCCGCAACCGCTACCTCTCCGCCGAAGAGCGCCGCACCGCCCTCGCCCTGTCCCGCGCCCTGTTCGCGGGCCGCGACCGGCTCGCCGCCCAGAGCGCCCTGGCCGCCCGCGCCGAGGCCACCCCCGCCGCCGCGGCCCGCGCCGACGCCCTGGCCCGCCTCGGCGAGGCCCGCGCCTCCGCCGACGCCCACGCCGTCTCCGCGGCCACCGGCGCCCTC
Source organism: Streptomyces sp. NPDC097619 (assembly GCF_040302735.1). NCBI lineage: Bacteria > Bacillati > Actinomycetota > Actinomycetes > Kitasatosporales > Streptomycetaceae > Streptomyces > Streptomyces sp. NPDC097619. The sequence continues at coordinate 10,291 of NZ_JBEOSD010000050.1, forward strand.
CCCGCGGCCGTCCGCGCCGCCGCCCGCGCCGTCCTCACCGCCGCCGCCCGCGCCGAACCCCCGCTGCGTCTCGACTACCTCGCCCTCGTCGACCCCGCCGACTTCACCGAAGTGCCCGACACCCACACCGGCGAGGCCGTCCTGGCCGTCGCCGCCAAGGTGGGCACCACCCGGCTCATCGACAACGTCCCCGTGGAATTCGGGCCCGTACGGCCCGCCGGCACCGGAGCACACTCGTGACCACAGGAATACGACTGCACGCCCCAGCCCCCGGCTGGGCGGTCGAGGCCGACGTCGTGGTCGTCGGCTCCGGCGTCGCGGGACTCACCGCCGCCCTGCGCTGCGCCGCCGCCGGCCGCCGCACCGTCGTCGTCACCAAGGCCCGCCTCGACGACGGCTCCACCCGCTGGGCCCAGGGCGGCATCGCCGCCGCCCTCGGCGAGGGCGACACCCCCGAACAGCACCTGGACGACACCCTCGTCGCGGGCGCCGGACTCTGCGACGAACAGGCCGTCGCCCTCCTCGTCACCGAGGGCCCCGACGCCGTCCGCCGCCTCATCGGCACCGGCGCCGTCTTCGACACCTCCGAGACCACCGGCGAGATAGAACTCACCCGCGAGGGCGGCCACCACCGCCGCCGCATCGCCCACGCCGGCGGCGACGCCACCGGCGCCGAGATCTCCCGCGCCCTGGTCGCCGCCGTGCAGGCCGCCGGCATCGAGACCGTCGAGAACGCCCTCGTCCTCGACCTCCTCCAGGACGCCGAGGGCCGCACCGCCGGAGTCACCCTGCACGTCATGGGCGAGGGCCAGCACGACGGCGTCGGCGCCGTCCACGCCCCCGCCGTCATCCTCGCCACCGGCGGCATGGGCCAGGTCTTCTCCGCCACCACCAACCCGGCCGTCTCCACCGGCGACGGAGTGGCCCTCGCCCTCCGCGCCGGAGCCGAGGTCTCCGACCTGGAGTTCGTCCAGTTCCACCCCACCGTGCTCTTCCTCGGCGCCGGCGCCGAGGGCCAACAGCCCCTGGTCTCCGAGGCCGTGCGCGGCGAAGGCGCCCACCTCGTCGACGCCGACGGGGTCCGCTTCATGGTCGGACAGCACGAACTCGCCGAGCTCGCCCCCCGCGACATCGTCGCCAAGGGCATCATGCGCCGCATGCGGGAACAGGGCGCCGACCACATGTACCTGGACGCCCGGCACTTCGGCGCGCGCATGTGGGAACAGCGCTTCCCCACCATCCTCGCCGCCTGCCGCGCCCACGGCATCGACCCCGTGACGGAGCCGATCCCGGTCGCCCCCGCCGCGCACTACGCCTCCGGCGGCGTCCGCACCGACCTCGCGGGCCGCACCACGGTGCCCGGCCTCTACGCCTGCGGCGAGGTCGCCTGCACCGGCGTCCACGGCGCCAACCGCCTCGCCTCCAACTCCCTCCTGGAGGGGCTGGTCTTCGCCGAGCGGATCGCCGCCGACATCGTCGCCGCCGACGTGCCGCGCACCGGCCCCGGCATCCCCGTCCCCTCCACCGGCCCGCTCCTCTCCGGCGAGACCCGCCTCGACATCCAGCGGATCATGACCCGCGGCGCCGGCGTCCTGCGCTCCGCCGTCTCCCTCGAAGCCGCCGCCGAGGAACTCGAAGCGCTCTACGGGGCCGCCCTCGCCGACCTGGAGGCCCACGGCAAGACCGCCGAACCCGGCACCGACAGCTGGGAGGCCACCAACCTGCTGTGCGTGGCACGCGTCCTCGTCGCCGCCGCCCGCCGCCGCACCGAGACCCGCGGCTGCCACTGGCGGGAGGACCACCCCGACCGGGACGACGCGCACTGGCGCCGCCACCTCGTCACCCGCCTGTCCCCGACCGAGAAGCGCGCCCTGGTCGTCACCACGACCGACACCGCGGACTTCCCCTCCGTACGTCCCCTCTGAGCCTGGAGCACCGACCGTGACCACCCCCGAACTCCCCCTCCTCACCGGCGACTCCGACGCCGGCGGCTGCGGCGACGACTGCGCCTGCGGTCCCGCCGAGTCCGGACTGGACCCGGCGCTCGCCCAGCTGCTCGCCGAGGCCGGCCTCGACCCCGTCGAGGTCGAGGACATCGCCCACCTCGCGCTCTCCGAGGACCTCGACGGCGGCGAGGACGTCACCACCGTCGCCACCGTCCCCGAGGACGCCGTCGCCACCGGAGACTTCACCGCCCGCGAGGCCGGCACCGTCGCGGGCCTCCGGATCGCCGAGGCCGTGCTCTCCGTGGTCTGCGAGGACGCCTTCGAGGTCGAGCGCCTCGCCGAGGACGGCGACCGCGTCGAGAAGGGCCAGGTGCTGCTCTCCGTCACCGCCCGCACCCGCGACCTGCTCACCGGCGAGCGCAGCGCCCTCAACCTCCTCTGCCGCCTCTCCGGCATCGCCACCGCCACCCGCGCCTGGGCCGACGTCCTGGAGGGCACCGGCGCCAAGGTCCGCGACACCCGCAAGACCACCCCCGGCCTGCGCTCCCTGGAGAAGTACGCCGTCCGCTGCGGCGGCGGGGTCAACCACCGGATGTCGCTCTCCGACGCCGCCCTGGTCAAGGACAACCACGTGGTCGCCGCCGGCGGGGTCGCCCAGGCGTTCAAGGCCGTCCGCGAGCTCTACCCCGACCTGCCCGTCGAGGTCGAGGTGGACACCCTGCACCAGGCCCGCGAGGTCATGGACGCGGGCGCCGACCTGATCCTCCTCGACAACTTCACCCCCCTGGAGACCGCGGAGGCCGTCAGCCTCAACCGCGAGCACAACGGGGGCCGCGCCGCCCTGGAGTCCTCCGGCCGGCTCACCCTGGAGAACGCCCGCGCCTACGCCGAGACCGGCGTGGACTTCCTGGCCGTCGGCGCCCTCACGCACTCCTCCCCGATCATGGACATCGGCCTCGACCTCCGCGAGGGGAAGTAACCCGATGCTCCTCACCATCGACGTGGGCAACTCCCACACGGTGCTGGGCCTCTTCGACGGGGACGAGATCGTCGAGCACTGGCGGATCTCCACCGACCCCCGCCGCACCGCCGACGAGCTGGCCGTCCTCATGAACGGCCTGATGGGGATGCACCCGCTGCTCGGCGAGGAGCTGGGCGACAACATCCACGGCATCGCCATCTGCTCCACGGTCCCCTCCGTGCTGCACGAACTGCGCGAGGTCACCCGCCGCTACTACGGGGACGTGCCCGCCGTCCTGGTCGAACCCGGCATCAAGACCGGCGTGCCGATCCTCATGGACAACCCCAAGGAGGTCGGCGCCGACCGGATCATCAACGCCGTCGCCGCCGTCGAGCTGTACGGCGGCCCGGCCATCGTGGTCGACTTCGGCACCGCCACCACCTTCGACGCCGTCTCCGCGCGCGGGGAGTACACCGGCGGGGTGATCGCCCCCGGCATCGAGATCTCCATGGAGGCCCTCGGCGTCCGCGGCGCCCAGCTCCGCAAGATCGAGCTGGCCCGGCCCCGCAACGTCATCGGCAAGAGCACCGTCGAGGCCATGCAGTCCGGGGTCGTCTACGGATTCGCCGGACAGGTCGACGGCGTGGTCAACCGGATGCGCCGCGAGCTCGCGGGCCCCACGGGCGACCCCTCCGACGTCCGCGTCATCGCCACCGGCGGCCTCGCCCCGGTGGTCCTCGGCGAGGCCACCGCCATCGACGACCACGAGCCCTGGCTGACCCTCATCGGCCTGCGCCTGGTGTACGAGCGCAACGTCCCCGGCTTCTCCTGACCGGCCCCCGGCGGCCCCCACCCCGGGGCCGCCGGCGCCGTCCGGGGCGGGTCGGATCCGGTCGGGCGCCGACCCCGCCCCACACCTGCCCCGCGCCGCGCCCGGAGGCCCGGAATCAAGGGCTTTTGTCCGATTAGCGCGTATCTTCTGGCCATGCCCACGCCCTACGGGTCCCGCGGCGGCATGGCGTTCAGCGCGGCTGAGCTGCACGTGCTCCGGCGTTCCCTCGCCCACGCCCTCCATCCGGCTTCCGAAGACCCCCTCGGCACCCCCGAGGTCCGGGACTGCCTGAGACTGGCCCAGGCGCTCGACGAGGCGGACCGCGAGGCGGCCCGGCTCAGGGCCTTCCTCCTGGCCGACCTCGGTCGCTACCGCGCCGCCCTGCCCGGCAGCCTGACCGGCTACCTGGAGCTCCTCCAGGACGCCCTGGCCACCGGCTACCGCCCCGAGCCGGACGACCTCGCCGCCCTGCGGGCCCTGAGGGGCAACGCCACCGCCGCCGCCCTCCTCGAACGCTGCCGCGTGCTGGCCGAACGCTCCCTGCTGTCCCGCCCCGCCCCCGGCCCGCGCACCCGGCTGCTGGCCCTCCCCGGAGGCCGCGAGACCGGCCCCGCCGCGGCCCCCGCGGCCCCGGCCGCGACCGGGACCCCGGAAGGCGCCGGGGGAGCCCCCACGACCGGCGGGGGCCCCGCGCCCGTCGACGCCGCGGACACCCCCGAGCCCGGCCGCCCCGCCGGCCCGGTCCCGCCCGCCCCGTCCCGCCCGTCCCGTCCGGTGCCCACCCCCGGCGAGGTGTTCCCGCCCCGCCGCAAGCCCGCGCCCCCGCCGTCCGGCCGCGCGGCCGGGTAGCTAGGCTGGCTCCATGGACTACGTATCCGCGCTCGTGCCCCCCTTCGTGATGGCCGCGTTCTTCATCGCGCTCATCGTGGTCATCGTGAAGAGCCAGGGTGGTGCCAACAAGTCCAAGGAGGACGCGGTGGTCGACGCCGTGCTCGCCCGTGCCGAGGCCACCCGGCAGACCGGTTCCTCCTCCGACTGAACCGCCCCACCACGGGCGTGCGGCCGATTTCCGGTCCGTGCGCCCGATTTTTTTGTGGGCGCGCGGCGCGAACCGGGACCCGTCCGCGTGAATGTCCGGGCGATTCGGGACATCCCGCACTATTGTGCTGGTGTGCCTCGGCCCTTGGGAGAACTCGAAGACGCCGTGATGACCCGGGTATGGGAGTGGAACCGCCCGGTCACCGTTCGGGAAGTCCTGGAAGACCTCCAGCAGGAACGGTCCATCGCGTACACGACGGTCATGACCGTTATGGACAATCTCCATCAGAAGGGCTGGGTGCGCCGAGAAGCGGAAGGGCGCGCCTATCGATATACGGCCGTCTCCACACGGGCCGCCTACTCGGCCGCACTGATGAACGAAGCCTGGTCCACGAGCGACAACCCCGCCGCGGCCCTGGTGGCCTTCTTCGGCATGATGTCGGCGGAACAGCGGGAAGCGCTCCGCGACGCCGTGCGGATCGTGCAGCCGCAGGAAGCGCAGCAATCGCCGGAACCCTCATCGGCTTCCCCGGACGCCCTGCCGGCCGCGCCCCCGGCGGATCCGCCCGCCGCCGGGTCCGCGCCGCCCCCCACGGCCTCCGACGGCCCCGGAGCGGCCGGTCCGGAGGCCGCCGGTGCGCCGTCCGGGGAAGCCGATGAGGGTTCCGGGGCCGCGGGGCGATAGCGTCCGGTCATGGCCGCTCAGCTTCCCCGCCCGCACGACGATTCGCTCACGTCCCCGTTTTCCGGTGCGAATGCAAAAGCCGTGACGATCCGCCGGGCCCGCACCGGTGATGTGCCCGCGGTGCGGCGCCTGCTCGACCAGTACGTCTCCGACCGGATCCTGCTCGACAAAGCCCCCGTGACGCTTTACGAGTCCATCCAGGAGTTCTGGGTCGCGGAACGCGAGGCGGACGGGGCGGTGCTCGGCTGCGGGGCCCTCCACGTCATGTGGGAAGACCTCGCCGAAGTCCGTACTCTCGCGGTGCACCGCGAGTTGAAGGGCTCCGGAGTGGGCCACCTGTTGCTCGCCACGTTGCTGGAGACCGCCCGCCGGGTGGGAGTGAGCCGGGTATTCTGCCTGACCTTCGAAGTCGAGTTCTTCGCGAAGCACGGCTTCGTCGAGATCGGTGAGACCCCGGTGGACACCGATGTGTACGCGCAGCTCCTGCGTTCCTATGACGAGGGCGTCGCCGAGTTCCTCGGTCTCGAACGAGTGAAGCCGAACACCTTGGGCAACAGCCGGATGCTTCTGCACCTCTGATCGATCACCCTGGGTATTACGGCCCACACGCGCGCGTGGCCTATGTCCGAATCGCGTATGTTTCCCGTCCCGTGGGGGTCCTGAACCTCTCCCGGGGGTTTGTGTTTTCCAGGCAAAAGCGGTTTCCTTTCCGCGTACTGCATTTTCGATGAAAGGAAATCCGGTGGCACAGAAGGTTCAGGTCCTTCTTGTCGACGACCTCGACGGTGGCGAGGCGGACGAGACTGTGACGTTCGCGCTGGATGGCAAGACGTACGAGATCGACCTCACCACCGCCAACGCGGACAAGCTCCGCGGTCTGCTGGAGCCCTACACGAAGAGCGGGCGCCGCACCGGCGGTCGGGCCGCGGCCGGTCGCGCCAAGGGCGGCCGCACGGCGCCCGTCGGCGGCAGCACCGACACCGCCGAGATCCGCGCGTGGGCCAAGGCCAACGGCTACAACGTGAACGACCGCGGCCGCGTCCCGGCCGAGATCCGCGAGGCCTACGAGAAGGCCAAGGCCTGACCTGCGGTCCGGCGCGTGCGCAGCAGCCGGGCCCGGTGGCATTCCGTCGCCGCGGCACCGACCAACCGCACGAGATCGGGTGCGCCCCCGGGCGCCCCGGAGCCGGCCGACCGCCCCAGGACGGTCAGGGCCGGCAGCAGTGCCCCGCACCCCGGCACGGGGGGCCGCAGCCAGACGGCGGCCCCCTGACAGCCTTCCCCGGCCCGCCCCGGCGGGACCGGGGCGAGGATCCGCCCGCCCGCACCCAGGGCGGTCAGGTCCAGGGCGACCCCGCCCCATTCCAGCCACGCGAGCAGCCCCTCCAGCTCCTCCGCGGCGCCCGCGGCCACCAGGAACCGCATGCGGCGCCCCAGGAGCGCCACCGGGCCCGTGGCCACCCCGCGGTCCAGCACCGAGGCCCCCGCGTCCGCGGGCAGCTCCAGCACGTCGAAGGTGGTCCCGGTGAGCAGCCGGGCCGGTTCCCCCGCGGTGACCGGCCACCCCAGCTCATCGGCGTACCAGCGGGCCGCCCGGCCGAGCGGCAGAGCCGGTGGACGCGCCCCCTCCAGGGGGGTGCGCGGCGGCGGGACGGTGGGCCTCATGCCCGGAGCAACTGCCCCGGACCCCAGGGGTTACGCAGGGTCCGAGGACTATCGCGGAGGGTAAACCTCCGGTCATCGGCGCACGTTTTCGCGACGCAAGTCTGTTCGCCCTCAGCGGAGGGAGAGGGGGTGCGTGGCATGGACTGTCGGCGACGGAGGGTAAGACATTCCTAGTGGATCGGGGCGACACGCTGATACGGCCCGTGTCCGTTCGCCATCGGCGTACTGATGCGGCGGGTATCTGTCTGGCCTGCGGGAACATCGTCTCGCACCATCGGGTTGGAGCAGTTGTCGGCTGTGAAACGCGGATTTACCCCACTGAGTGGGGTGAGCCGGGGTCGGATGTCGGCAGTTGGAATGAGCTGTCCCGTCCCGCGGGACTAGCATGCGGAAGGACAGGGCGGGGACCGACCCCGAACTGCCCGACCGCTCTGAGGAGCGAATAACGATGTTCGAGAGGTTCACCGACCGCGCGCGGCGGGTTGTCGTCCTGGCTCAGGAAGAAGCCCGGATGCTCAACCACAACTACATCGGCACCGAGCACATCCTCCTGGGCTTGATCCACGAGGGTGAGGGTGTCGCCGCTAAGGCCCTGGAGAGCCTCGGGATTTCGCTCGAGGCCGTTCGCCAGCAGGTCGAGGAGATCATCGGTCAGGGCCAGCAGGCCCCGTCCGGTCACATCCCCTTCACCCCGCGGGCGAAGAAGGTCCTGGAGCTTTCGCTCCGGGAGGCCCTCCAGCTCGGCCACAACTACATCGGCACCGAGCACATCCTGCTCGGCCTCATCCGCGAGGGCGAGGGCGTCGCCGCCCAGGTCCTCGTGAAGCTGGGCGCCGATCTCAACCGAGTCCGGCAGCAGGTGATCCAGCTGCTCTCCGGCTACCAGGGCAAGGAGACCGCCACCGCCGGCGGCCCGGCCGAGGGCACCCCCTCGACCTCCCTCGTCCTCGACCAGTTCGGCCGCAACCTCACCCAGGCCGCCCGTGAATCCAAGCTCGACCCGGTCATCGGGCGCGAGAAGGAGATCGAGCGGGTCATGCAGGTGCTGTCCCGCCGGACGAAGAACAACCCGGTCCTCATCGGCGAGCCCGGCGTCGGCAAGACGGCGGTCGTCGAGGGCCTGGCGCAGGCCATCGTCAAGGGCGAGGTGCCCGAGACCCTCAAGGACAAGCACCTCTACACCCTCGACCTGGGCGCGCTCGTCGCCGGTTCCCGCTACCGCGGTGACTTCGAGGAGCGGCTGAAGAAGGTCCTCAAGGAGATCCGCACCCGCGGCGACATCATCCTGTTCATCGACGAGCTGCACACGCTCGTCGGTGCGGGTGCCGCCGAGGGCGCCATCGACGCCGCTTCCATCCTGAAGCCGATGCTGGCCCGCGGTGAGCTCCAGACCATCGGTGCGACCACCCTGGACGAGTACCGCAAGCACCTGGAGAAGGACGCGGCCCTGGAGCGCCGCTTCCAGCCCATCCAGGTCGCGGAGCCCTCGCTGCCGCACACCATCGAGATCCTCAAGGGTCTCCGGGACCGGTACGAGGCTCACCACCGGGTCTCCATCACGGACGAGGCGCTCGTGCAGGCGGCCACCCTGGCCGACCGCTACATCTCGGACCGCTTCCTGCCGGACAAGGCGATCGACCTGATCGACGAGGCCGGCTCCCGGATGCGCATCCGCCGGATGACCGCTCCGCCGGACCTCCGCGAGTTCGACGAGAAGATCGCGGGCGTCCGCCGCGACAAGGAGTCGGCGATCGACTCCCAGGACTTCGAGAAGGCGGCTTCCCTCCGTGACAAGGAGAAGCAGCTGCTGGCGGCGAAGGCCAAGCGGGAGAAGGAGTGGAAGGCCGGCGACATGGACGTCGTCGCCGAGGTCGACGGCGAGCTGATCGCCGAGGTGCTGGCCACGGCCACGGGCATCCCGGTCTTCAAGCTCACCGAGGAGGAGTCCTCCCGCCTGCTCCGCATGGAGGACGAGCTGCACAAGCGCGTCATCGGGCAGAAGGACGCCATCAAGGCGCTTTCCCAGGCGATCCGCCGGACCCGTGCGGGTCTGAAGGACCCGAAGCGTCCCGGTGGCTCGTTCATCTTCGCCGGCCCCTCGGGTGTCGGTAAGACCGAGCTCTCCAAGACGCTCGCCGAATTCCTCTTCGGCGACGAGGACGCGCTGATCTCCCTCGACATGTCGGAGTTCAGCGAGAAGCACACGGTTTCCCGTCTCTTCGGTTCGCCCCCCGGCTACGTGGGCTACGAAGAGGGCGGCCAGCTGACCGAGAAGGTCCGCCGGAAGCCGTTCTCCGTCGTCCTCTTCGACGAGGTCGAGAAGGCGCACCCGGATATCTTCAATTCCCTGCTCCAGATCCTGGAGGACGGTCGTCTGACCGACTCCCAGGGCCGGGTCGTGGACTTCAAGAACACGGTCATCATCATGACGACCAACCTGGGTACGCGTGACATCTCGAAGGGCTTCAACCTCGGCTTCGCGGCCCAGGGTGACGTCAAGACGGGATACGACCGGATGAAGGCGAAGGTCAACGAAGAGCTCAAGCAGCACTTCCGGCCCGAGTTCCTCAACCGTGTCGACGACACGGTCGTCTTCCACCAGCTCAGCCAGGAAGACATCATCCAGATCGTCGACCTGATGATCGCCAAGGTGGACGAGCGCCTCAAGGACCGCGACATGGGCATCGAGCTCAGCGGTGACGCGAAGCAGCTCCTGGCGAAGCGCGGCTACGACCCGATCATGGGTGCCCGCCCGCTGCGCCGCACCATCCAGCGCGAGATCGAGGACGTCCTCTCCGAGAAGATCCTCTTCGGTGAGCTGCGCCCCGGTCACATCGTGGTCGTCGGCACGGAGGGTGAGGGCGACAACGCCAAGTTCACCTTCCGCGGCGAGGAGAAGTCCCCGCTGCCCGACGTTCCGCCGATCGAGGCCACGGGCTCCGGCCCGGACCTCACCAAGGGCGCGTAAGGCCCGCAGGCACCACAGGGGCGGCCCCGGAACCGACACGGTTCCGGGGCCGCCCCTTTCGGCTGTCCGGGGCGGTCGTCCGGGGCGGTGCGGGGGCGTGCGGGCGGGGGCGGCGCGAGGTGGTGCGGTGTCGTCGGGGACCACTCGGTACCCCGGGACCATGGTCCTGAAACGGACATTCCTTCGGCCCGGCCCGGTGACAAGCCGCACAGGGCAAATCGGACGTACGACGCTTTCTAGTAGATCATCCGGGGTTCGAGGGAGGGACGGAAGCCCAGTTCGGGGGCGGTCAACGGGCCGGCATTCCCGCGTCCGCGCTACGAGCTTTGTTAGTAACTGCGGCTTTTGGGCGTGGGGCCGGGGGTGGGTTACCAAAGATGAGCCCGATCGGCAGACCGCGAGGACCGCTCAGTCCACTCGCGTCGTGCGACGGGTGTCCCCGTCGCCCCGTGATTGGTGTTCCGCATGTCCCAGCGCGTTCGCAGCGCCCGCCGCCCCGCCGCCCTCCGTGTCCGTACGGCCGCCCTGGCCGCAGGTCTGGGAGCCGTCGCCGTCCTCGGCGCCGGCCAGGCCGCCTTCGCCGCGCCGGCAGCCGCGCCCATGGACGTCTCGAACGCGCTGGCCGGTCCGGCCGCGCTGATCGCCCAGCAGGCCGGCGCCCAGGCGAAGGTCGCCGACCGACTCGCCGCCGGTGCCAAGTCCAAGGCCGTGGCCTGGGCCGACCCGGTGGACCGCTACACGCTGACCGCGACCTTCGGCAAGGGCGGCAGCATGTGGGCCCACAAGCACTCCGGCCAGGACTTCGCCGTGCCGATCGGCACCCCCGTGAAGGCCGTGCACAACGGCACCGTCGTCAAGGCGGGCCCGAACGGCGCCGGTGACGGCCCCGCCTACGGCAACGCCATCGTGATCAAGCACGGCAACAACACGTACTCGCAGTACGCGCACCTGTCGAAGATCCGCGTGTACGTGGGCCAGAAGGTCAACACCGACACCGTGATCGCCCTGTCCGGCAACACCGGGAACTCCAGCGGCCCGCACCTCCACTTCGAGATCCGGACCACCCCGAACTACGGCTCCGCCGTCAACCCGGTCGCCTTCCTGCGCGCCGAGGGCGTCAGCGTCTGAGCCGGTTCCGGCCCGCAGCCTTCCCGGCCCGTCACCCTTCCGCGGTGGCGGGCCGTCGGCGTGCCCGGGGGCGCTCAGCTCTGGTGGTGCGCCTGGGCGATCAGGTCCACCGCGACTTCCAGGGCGGCCTGCCGGGTCTCCTCCGGATCCCCGCCCTCCACGTGCTGGAGGAACATCATCCCGGCGTGCAGGGTGAAGAGGGCGCTGACGCAGCGGACCTGGTCGGTGAGCGGGGCGTCCGGGGTGCGCAGCAGCTCCACCAGCGTGTACAGGCGCCGCTTCACGGTCTCGCCGATGGAGAGCTCCCGGAGGGAGGCCTGGTTCTCGTGCATGAAGCGGTAGAGCGGGGCGCCCTGGCTGAGGGCGGCGCTGTAGCGGCGCAGCAGCTCCCGCTTGGTCTCCAGGGTGGGGGGCTGTTCGCCGCCCCAGGTGATCAGCTCGTCGATGGGGCGGGTGAGGTCCTCGAAGATGCTGATGAGGATCTCTTCCTTGGTCTTGAAGTGGTAGTACAGCGCCGCCTTGGTGACGTCCAGGCGCTCGGCGATCTCCCGCAGGGAGGTCTTCTCGTACCCCTGCTCGGCGAACAGGTCGAGGGCCACGTCCTGGATGCGCTGGCGGGTGTTCCCGCGGCGCGGCGTTGGCGTGCTGCCTGAGGACATGTCTCTCCCTGGTCCGGCCGCCGAGGGCCTTACTTACTTGACGCCCGGCTAGTTACGGGTCTACCTTCCCCAGTGTAATGAACTAGCCGGGCGGCAAGTAAGTGCCAGGGGAGTGGGAACGTTGAGCGTCACCAAGACGGAGGCCGTCGAGCAGGAGGCCCCGAAGAACGTACGGGTGGTCCTGCTCGCCCTCATGATCGCCATGCTGCTGGCGATGCTGGACAACATGATCATCGGCACCGCCATGCCGACGATCGTCGGCGAACTGGGCGGACTGGCCCACCTCTCGTGGGTGGTCACCGCCTACACCCTGGCCACGGCCGCCTCCACCCCCATCTGGGGCAAGGTCGGCGACATGTACGGCCGCAAGGGCTCCTTCCTCACCTCCATCGTGATCTTCCTGATCGGCTCGGCCCTCAGCGGCATGGCCCAGGACATGGGCCAGCTCATCGCCTTCCGCGCGGTGCAGGGCCTCGGCGCGGGCGGTCTGATGGTCGGCGTCATGGCGATCATCGGTGACCTCATCCCGCCCCGGGAGCGCGGCCGCTACCAGGGCATGATGGCCGGCGTCATGGCCCTCGCGATGATCGGCGGCCCGCTGGTCGGCGGCACCATCACCGACCACATGGGCTGGCGCTGGTCCTTCTACATCAACCTGCCGCTCGGCGCGGTCGCCCTCGCGATGGTCTCCGCCGTCCTGCACCTGCCGAAGAAGCGCTCCCAAGGAAAGATCGACTACTGGGGCGCCGCCCTGCTCACGGTGGCCATCACCTCCACCGTCCTCGTCACCACCTGGGGCGGTACGGAGTACGCCTGGGGCTCGGCGCAGGTCATCGGCCTGATCGCCACCGGCATCGTCGCCACCGCCGCCTTCCTCCTCGTGGAGCGCCGGGCCGCCGAGCCCGTGCTGCCCCTGCACATCTTCCGCAGCCGCAACTTCACCCTCATGTCGGTGATCGGCTTCCTCACCGGCTTCGCGATGTTCGGCGGCGTGCTCTACCTGCCGCTGTTCCAGCAGTCCGTGCAGGGCGCCTCGGCCACCAACTCGGGCCTGCTGCTGCTCCCGATGCTGCTGTCGATGATGGCCGTCTCGCTCATCGCGGGCCGGATCACCACCCAGAGCGGCCGCTACAAGGCCTTCCCCATCGCCGGTGGCGCCCTGATGGTCGCCGGCCTCTTCCTCCTCGCGCAGATGGACACCGGGACCTCCCGGCTGGTCTCCGGCATCTACATGGCGCTGCTCGGCGCGGGCCTCGGCTTCCTGATGCAGATCACGATGCTGGTGGCGCAGAACAGCGTCGAGATGAAGGACATGGGTGTCGCCTCCTCCTCCGCGACCCTGTTCCGGACCCTCGGCGGCTCCTTCGGCGTGGCCCTGATGGGCTCCCTGTTCACCACCCGGGTCCAGGACACCATGACCGAGCGGCTCGGCTCGGCCGGGGCGGGCGCCACCGGCGGCTCCGCCCAGCTCGACGCGGCCTCCCTGGCCAAGCTGCCCGACGCGGTGCGCGAGGCGTACCAGCACGCGGTGGCCGCGGGCACCCACTCGGCCTTCCTGCTCGGCGCCTCGGTGGCCGTGCTCGGCTTCGTCGCGGCGTGGTTCGTGAAGGAGGTGCCCCTGCGGGGGGCGGGGCCCCAGAGCGAGGCCCAGGCTCCGCAGGAGGCCGGGGCGGTCAAGGCCGCGGAGCCGGCCGGGGCCTAGTCGGTCCGTCCCGGGGCGGGGTGGGAAAGCCGAGGTACCGCTGCGCGGGGCCTCCTTCCCCACCTCGCCCCTTCCCGTTCCCGGGGCCCGGCCCGGCCCCCGCCCGCCTCGATCGCCAGGGGGGACCTCCCAGCCTCGCCGGCGTTCGAGGCGCGGGGGTGTGGGGGCGGCCCCCCCGCAAGGGGCCGCGATGGCGGCTTGCCGCGAGGGGTGACCGCCCCGCCGGCATCCACCCCAGCCCCGCCGGCGATCGAGGCGATCCTGAAGGCGCGCCCGGCCACGAACCGGCACCCGTCCCGGCCCCGCCGGGGGACCGCCCCGCCGGGAGGTCGGTCAGTTCGGGAGGCGGAAGACGGGGAAGCTGCCGGTGCTGGTCGGTGCGTGTTCCGGGAGCCACAGGACGGCGACGGCCCCGGCGCTCTCGCCCTGCCGGTCCACCCCGCCGGGGGCGGCCACGTTCCGGAAGGTCAGCCGGGCGCCCAGGACCCGCGCCTGCCCCGCGGCGATGGTCAGGCCGAGGCCGTGGCCCACCCCGGCCCGGTCCGAGGATCCGGTCCGGAACCGGCTGGGGCCCTCGCGGAGCAGGGCTTCGGGGAAGCCGGGCCCGTGGTCGCGGACCCGGACCACGCGGCCCTCCACGTCCACCTCCACCGGCGGCTTCCCGTACCGGGTCGCGTTGGCGAGCAGGTTGGCCAGGATCCGTTCCAGCCGCCGCGGGTCCGTGGAGACGATCTCGTCGGCCACGATCCGCACCGAGGCGTCGGGCATGAGCGCCCGCACCCGTCGGGCCACGAAGTCCCCCAGGGCCACGTCCTGGAGCTCGGCCCGCTCGGAGGCGCTGTCGAGCCGGGCCACTTCGAGGACGTCCTCCACGAGTCCGCGCATGGCCTGCGCCCGGTCCCGCACCAGCTCGGTGGGGCGGCCGGGGGGCAGCAGTTCGGCGGCGGTGAGGAGGCCGGTGACGGGGGTCCGCAGCTCGTGCGCGATGTCGGCGGTGACCCGCCGCTCGGCCTCCAGTCGCTGCTGGAGGGCGGCGGCCATGGCGTCCACGGCCCGGGCCAGGTCGTCGGTCTCGTCGCGGACCATGCCGCCGACTGCCTCCCGGACCCGGACCTCGGTGTTGCCCTGGGCCACCTTGTTGGCGGCGGTCGCGGCCTTGCGGAGCCTGCGGGAGATCTGGCCGCCGATGAGCACGCCGAGGGCGGACCCGGCGATGACCACGGCGAGGGAGCCGACGATCAGGGCCTGGTCCAGGTCCTTCAGCATGTTGGCGTTGAGGGTGAAGCTCGTGTGCACGGACAGGATCTGGCCGTTGCCCAGCGGCACCGCCGCCCAGACCTCGGGGGCGGCCCCGTCGTGTTCCTGCACGAAGGAGCCGCGGCGGCCGGAGCGGGCCTTGTCGCGGAGTTCCTGCGGCAGGTCGGGGTCGTTGAGCTTGGCCCATAGCGGGGGCTTCTTGGTGATCTCGGCGTTCCGCGAGATGAACGTGACCCGTTCCATCTGCACGTCGCGCGCGCTTTCCAGCATCGAGACCCGCGCGGCGTTGTGCACCACCAGGCTCAGCGCGGTGGCGATGAGCGCGCCCACGGCGGCGATGGCGAAGCTGATCTTCCAGCGGATTCCCGTGCGGAGGCTGAGCCGCTTCATGCCTTCAGCTTGTATCCGAAGCCCCGGACCGTTTCGATCCGGTCCTGCCCGATCTTGGTGCGCAGGCGCTGGACGTGGACGTCCACCACGCGGGTGTCACCGCCCCAGTCGTAGTCCCAGACCCGTTCGAGCAGGCGGTCGCGGGAGAGCACCGTGCCGGGGGCCGTGGAGAACTCCAGCAGCAGCCGCATCTCGGTGGGGGTGAGCGCCACCGGGGCGCCGGCCCGACGGACCTCCATGCCCTCGGTGTCCACTTCGAGGTCGCCGAAGGTCAGCACCCCGCGCTCGCCGCCGAGCTCCTCCTCGGCGCCGTTGCCCTGGGCCCCGGCGTGTCCGAAGCGGCGCAGCACGGCGCGGATCCGGGCCACCAGCACGGATCCGTCGAAGGGCTTGGTGACGTAGTCGTCGGCCCCGGCCTCCAGCCCGAGGACCACGTCGATGGAGTCGGCGCGCGCCGACAGCATGATCACGGGGACGGTGGACTCGTCGCGGATCCGGCGGCACAGGCTGACCCCGTCCATGCCGGGGACCATCACGTCCAGCAGGGCGATGTCGGGGCGGTCCGCGCGGAAGGACTCCAGCCCGGACAGGCCGTCGGGCATGGAGGTGACCACGAACCCGTCGCGTTCCAGCGCCAGGGTCGTGGCCTCCCGGATGACGTCGTCGTCCTCCACGAAAAGCACATGCGTCTCGGCCATCCGCCCGCCTCAGTTCTTCGGTGTGACGGCCGGGGCGGGCTGGCCCCCGCCGTCGGCCGTGTTGCTGTATTCGGTGTGGACGCGGTCCAGCTCGTTGAAGCGGTCCCCGTTCCACCGATAGGTGATCACGTCTTCCCCCGACGGGTAGGCGAGCGCCTCGCTCTTCCCGTACACCGGTTTCGTGAGCACCAGGTCGCCGCGGTCGATCTCCGCGTAGACCGGCGGCTGCTCGTCCGCGAACACGTTCTCGTAGCGTCCGCCGTTCGAGCGGTACACGTACGAGCCCACCCCGACGGCGTCCGCGCAGGAGAGCACGTTGACGATCACGTCCTCCACGGTGTTCCCGGTGACCTTCCCGTAGGTCACGTCCACCGGGTACTCCTTGCCGACGCACGGCTTCAGGTCCCGCTTGACCTCGGAGGAGACCTTCGGGTCGGCCTTCACCAGGGCCACCGCGTCCACCCGGCGGAAGCCGCCGGTACGCGTCGGGCCCGGCGTCGGGGCCGCCTTCACGGCGGCCTCCGAACGCGCCGGGCCCTCGTCCTTCAGGCCCGCTCCCCCCGAGGAGCAGGCCACCATGAACAGCACGGAGCCGGCGAGGACGACCGTCCCCGCCGACATGGCAGTGAGTGAGCCCCCTTCGAGGCGTCTACCGCTCAGGCCGCGCACCGCTCCCGCCCCTCGTGACGAACGTCGTGGTCACCGCGCTCCAGGGCCCGCAGGTCGAGGTTCCGGCTCTCCAGCTCCTGGCGGAGCCGGGCCAGTGCCCGGTGCAGTGTGCTCTTCACGGTACCTGCCGACATTCCGAGCGCCGCGGCCGTCTCCTCGGTGCTCATCTGCTCCCAGTGTCGCAGCACGACCACGCTGCGCTGCTTGGGCGCGAGCACCTTCAGGACGTCCATCAGCAGGGCGCGGTCGGCGCGCTGGTCGGCGCCGTCCTCCACGCTCGCGTCGGGCAGCTGCTCGGTGGGCACCTCTTCGAGCTTGCGGGCGCGCCACCACTCGGTGCGCGTGTTGATCATGACGCGGCGGAGGTAGGCGTCGGCCAGGGACTTGTCGGCGATGCCGTCCCAGCGGCCGTAGGTGCGGACGAGGGCGGTCTGGAGGAGGTCCTGGGCGTCCACCGGGTCCGGCACCAGCCGGCGGGCACTGCGCAGCAGCGCGTCCTGACGGGTGCGGACGTACTCCTCGAATTCGAGCACCTCGCCCTGCGCCATCCCAACCGCCTCCGTTCCGATACCGCATCCGCTTCCTGCTGACGGATTCGAAGGTACGGAGGGGTTGTCACGGGGCTGTGCGGTCCAGCCCTCGGGGGACGCACGGACGGCCATAGGTTGTGTAACAGGAGCCGCCGGCGGTTCGCCGGCGGTCCGTCCTCAGCTCGCCGGCAGCCGGTACGTGCCGTCCGCGAGGGGTTCCACGAGCCCGTCGGAGACCAGTCCGTCGAGGGCCCGGGCCCGCTGCACCGGTTCGTGCCAGACGGCGTCCAGGGCGGCCTGGGGGACCGGGGTACGGGCCTCCCGGAGCACCGCCAGGAGCTTGCCGCGGACCTGCCGGTCGGTGCCGGCGTAGGTCTGGCCGCGGCGCGGCGGGCCGTCGTGGGCGGGGCGTCCGGCCAGCAGCCAGGCGCACTGTCCGGCGACCGGGCAGCGGTGGCAGTCGGGGCTCTTGGCGGTGCAGACCAGGGCGCCCAGCTCCATGGAGGCGGCGGCCCAGCGGGCCGCGGTGGGCTCGTCCTCCGGGAGCAGCGCGCGGGCCAGCCGGCGTTCGGCGGCGGTGGTGGCGTTGGGCGGGTACTCGGTGCCGGTCGCCACCCGGGCGAAGACCCGGCGCACGTTGGTGTCGAGCACGGCGTGCCGCTGCCCGTAGGCGAAGGAGGCCACGGCGGCGGCCGTGTACTCGCCGATCCCGGGCAGCGCCAGCAGCTGGCCGTGGTCGCGCGGGACGTCCCCGCCGTGCCGTTCCGTTATGGCCACGGCCGCGCCGTGCAGCCGCAGGGCCCGGCGCGGGTAGCCGAGCCGCCCCCAGGCGCGGACCGCCTCGCCGGGGGCCTCGGCGGCCAGGTCGGCGGGGCGGGGCCAGCGCGCCAGCCACTGCTCGTACACGGGCAGCACCCGCACCACCGGGGTCTGTTGGAGCATGAACTCGCTGACCATGACCCCCCAGGGCCCGGCCTCGGGACGCCGCCATGGCAGGTCCCGGGCGTGCTCGGCGAACCAGGAGACGACGGGTTCGTGCAGGACCGCGGGATCGGCGGGGACGCCCGGTTCCGAGGGCGGTCCGGCGGGGGAGCGGCGGGCGTCTGGGGTGGCAGGCATCGCAGTCATGACAGACGCATCCTGGCACGTTTCACGTGCGTCGCGCGGGGCCCGGACCGGTGAACCAGACACCCGCTCCGATGCCGCTGCCGCGGACCGAGCGGACGATCGTACCGGCGGGCCGGGTGAGGGCGACCATGGTCAGCGCGGCCATCGCGCCGCCGAGCAGCAGCCCCATGGCCACGTCGTGCGGGTAGTGCACGCCGACGAACACCCGGGAGAAGGCCATCAGCAGGGCCATGGGCACCGTCCACAGGGCCAGCCGGGGCAGGACGAGGGCCACCGCGATCGCGGCGGCCCCGGCTATCGCGGAGTGGTTGCTCGGGAAGGACCAGTCCCCGTACTCGGGGCACTGGATGAGGGGGGCCATCGCCCCGGCGACCTGCCGGCACGGCCGGTCCTCCGTGACCACCGACTTCAGGCTCTCCGACACCACGTAGCCGAGGGCCGTGGCGAAGGGGGCGAGGACCGCCAGCGCCATGGCGTGGTCGTCGAGGCGGCGGGCCCGCCACCACAGGGCGATGAAGACGAACCCGAAGAGGATGAGTCCGGCCTCGGTCCACAGTTCCACGAAGTGCTGCACCCAGCCGGGCGTGGAATGGGCGAAGTCGGTGATGTCGCGGTAGAGGTCGGAGGTGTCCATTCCGCAGACTTTACGAAAACATGGTGTTCGGTCGCATCAGCCCCCCGGCCCATTCGGGGTCGAGTGGATCACACCACAGGATGATGATCTCCAAAACCTGGTGCCGTGCGGCGGGTGGGGCCGCGATCGGGACCTGATCTCTCGTAAGGTTCGGTCCGTGGGATCTTTGCGCAATCCGGTCGGACCGCTCCCCTCCTCCATCTACTGGCGCCGGAGGGCCGTCCTCGCGTCCGTCGCGGCACTGCTTGCCATGCTCGCCGTATGGGCCGTCACCTCCGGTGGTGGACAAGGCAGTCAGGACGCCAAGGGGCCCGGCCCCGGCCCGAGCGCGGGCATCACCCCCGGCCCCGACCCCTCCGGATCCCCCGTCACCAACTACCCCGGTGGGCGCGAGGATTCGGGCGGCGGTGACCACGGCGGCACCGGCACCACCGCGGGCAGCGGAAGCTCAACGGGCGGTGACGGCAACGGAACCGACACCGGAACGGGCGGCACCGACCCCGGCTCCGGCAAGAACGGCGAACCCGGCGGCGGCACCGGCACCGCGGGCAGCACCGGAGGCAGCGGCGGCGCGGGGCAGCTGCCCGCCGGCTCCCCGCTCCCCACCTGCGCCCCGGGCGCGGTCAGTTGGGAGGTCCGGACCGTCAAGAACGAGTACGAGCCCACCGAGTTCCCGCGCTTCGAGATCGTCGCGAAGAACTCCTCCGTCGGCACCTGCAAGATGGACCTCGGCCCGAAGAACGCCGTGCTGACCATCACCAAGACCGGTGCCGACCGGCCCGTCTGGTCCACCGCCGACTGCCCCCGCGGCACCGGGAACGCCTTCTACCGGGTCCCGGCCCGGTCCTCCGTCACGCACGTCGTGGAGTGGGACCGCAAGCCCGGCGACGCCACCCGCTGCGCCGCCCCGCCCAAGACGGCCGCCGAGCCCGGCACTTACCTGGTCGAGGTCAAGGCCCCCGGCATGAAGGACCTCACGGTCTCCTTCCGCCTGGAGCAGGACTGACCGCGGGCCCCACGCGGATGTGCGGGAGGGCCCGCCCCCAACGGGGGCCGCCCCCCCCCCACATCCGGCGCCGTGCTCGGTCGGCCTCCGCCTCCCGCGCCCGGCGCGGACCTCAGACGTACCGTTCGAGGATCGAGGACTCCGCCAGCCGGGACAGCCCCTCGCGGACGCTGCGGGCCCGGGCCTCGCCGACCCCGTCCACCGTCTGCAGGTCGTCCACGCTGGCCGCGAGCAGCTTCTGCAGCCCGCCGAAGTGCTCCACCAGCCGCTCGATGATCGCCCCGGGCAGCCGCGGCACCTTCGCCAGCAGTCGGTAACCCCGCGGCGACACCGCCGAGTCCAGGGTCTCCGGGGAGCCGGTGTACCCCAGCGCCCGCGCCACGATGGGCAGTTCGAGCAGCTCGGGGTGGGTCAGGGCGTCCAGCTCCGCGAGGGCTTCCTCCACCGTGCGGGAACGCTTCGCCGTGGGCTCGGGCACGTAGTCCCGGATCACCAGCTCCCGCTCCTGCTCGATGCCCACCGTCAGCTCGTCGAGCTGGAGGGAGAGCAGCCGGCCGTCGGTGCCCAGCTCCACCACGTACTCGGCGATCTCGGTGGCGATCCGGCGGACCATCTCCAGCCGTTGCGCCACCGCCGTCACGTCGCGGACCGTCACCAGGTCCTCGATCTCCAGCGCCGACAGGGTGCCCGCCACCTCGTCCAGCCGGAGCTTGTACCGCTCCAGCGTGGCCAGGGCCTGGTTGGCACGGGACAGGATCGCCCCGGACTCCTCCAGCACCCGCCGCTCCCCGTCCACGTAAAGGGCGATCAGCCGCATCGACTGCGAGACCGAGACCACGGGGAAACCGCACTGCTTGGAGACCCGGTCGGCGGTGCGGTGCCGGGTGCCGGTCTCCTCCGTCGGGATCGAGGCGTCCGGGACCAGCTGTACCCCCGCCCGCAGGATCTTCGTCAGGTCCTTGTCGAGGATGAGGGCCCCGTCGAGCTTGCACAGCTCCCGCAGCCGGGTCGCGGTGAACTCCACGTCGAGCACGAAACCGCCGGTGCACATGGACTCGACGGCCTTGTCCATGCCCAGCACGATCAGTCCGCCGGTGTTGCCGCGGACGATCCGCTCCAGACCGTCACGCAGGGGCTGACCGGGGGCGACCGCGCTCAGCGAGGCCCGGACCAGGGCCTCGTGTCTGGAGCTCGCGCCGGACTTCCCGGGCGCTGCTGCCCCGTCCTTGGCTGCCACTGCACTCCTCCGGTCGCGGGTGTCGCCGCCCGGCGCCGGGGGCACCGGGCGTGCGTGCGGGCGGGCGGACCGGTGCAAAGTCTACCGGCGCCCCCTGTGCTCCCGTGGTGGCTACCCGTGTCCGGCCCCGCCCCGGGCCTCATCGGGGGCCTTCCCCCGACCCTCCGCGGAAGCACTCCTTCCGCGCGCGGGGCTCCGCGGCAGCACCCGCAGGGCCTCGCCGACGTCCGCCACCTCCAGCACCCGCATGCCCGGCGGCACCTTCCCCGGATCCCCCGGCACGAGCGCGTGGGTGAAGCCCAGCCGGTGCGCCTCGGCCAGCCGCCGCTGCACCCCGGTGACCCGCCGCACCTCGCCGGCCAGCCCGACCTCGCCGATCGCGACCAGGTTCTTCGGCAGCGGGGTGTCACTGGCGGCCGAGGCCAGGGCCAGGGCGATCGCCAGGTCCGCCGCCGGCTCGGAGAGCTTCACCCCGCCCACCGTGGCGCTGTAGATGTCCCGCTTGCCCAGGGCGCTGATCCGGCCCCGCTGCTCCAGCACCGCCAGCATCATCGAGACCCGGGAGGTCTCCAGGCCGGAGGTGGTCCGCCGGGGCGAGGGGATCTGCGAGTCGACCGTCAGCGCCTGCACCTCCGCCACCAGTGGCCGGCGACCCTCCAGGGTCACCGTCAGGCAGGTGCCGGGCACCGGCTCCGCCCGCCGGGTCAGGAACAGCCCGCTCGGGTCGGCCAGCCCCGTGATCCCCTCGTCGTGCAGCTCGAAGCAGCCGACCTCGTCGGTGGCCCCGTAGCGGTTCTTCACCCCGCGGACCAGCCGCAGCCGGGCGTGCCGGTCGCCCTCGAAGTGCAGGACCACGTCCACCAGGTGCTCCAGCAGCCGCGGACCCGCGATCGCCCCGTCCTTCGTGACGTGGCCGACCAGCAGCGTGGACATGCCCCGCTCCTTGGAGGCCCGGATCAGGGCCCCCGCCACCTCGCGGACCTGCGCCATGCCGCCGGGGGCGCCGTCGATCTCCGGGGAGGCGACCGTCTGCACCGAGTCCAGGACCAGCAGCGAGGGCTTCACCTCGTCCAGGTGTCCCAGCACCACCGAGAGGTCCGTCTCCGCGGCCAGGTACAGGTGGTCGTCGAGGGCGCCGATCCGGTCGGCGCGCAACCGCACCTGACTCGCGGACTCCTCGCCCGTCACGTACAGGGTGCGGTGCTGCTCGCTCGCCGCCTTCGCGGCCACGTCCAGCAGCAGGGTGGACTTGCCGACCCCGGGCTCGCCCGCCAGCAGCACCACGGCACCCGGCACGAGACCGCCGCCGAGCACGCGGTCCAGCTCGTCCACCCCCGTGGTGCGGGCGGTGGCCTGCCGGCCGTCCACCTGCGCGATGGGCAGCGCGGCCGAGGAGACCCGGCCCGCGGCCGTGGTGCGCACGGCGGTCACGCCCTGCTCCTCGACCGTCCCCCACGCCTGGCACTCGGGGCAGCGGCCGAGCCACTTGGCCGTGGTCCAGCCGCACTCGGAGCAGCGGTAGGACGGACGGTCCTTGGCGGATGAGCGGGAAGTACGGGCAGCCATGCGCCCACGGTAGCGGGGGCCTCCGACAGTCGGGCCCGGACCGGGGCCGGCGGCCGGGGTCCGCCGACCGTCCCGCCCCCGCCATCCGTCCGTCGTCCGTCCCTCGGCCGCATGCTGCGGGTCCGCTGCGGGTCCGTGGTCGGCGCGGGGGCGCGCGGCGGGCGCCCGGGGCCGCGCCCCGTCCGCTCCGGCGGTCGCGTCGCGCACAACGTCAGGCCACGTGTCCCCTTTCGTGCGATCTGTTCACCCGTAAGGGTTAAAACTCTCGAAGGCATCCGGGGCGTCCCCGGCGCGGCCCCTACCTTCACCGGGTGAACAGCAGCAGTAAGTCACCGTCTCCGGAGCGCACCGGCGCGCACCGGGCGCGCGGGTCCGCGGAACGCGACCCGCAGCCCCCTCCGGCCCATCGCCACGAGCCGCACCTCGACGGCCTGTTCACCTATTGCCTCTCCGTGCTCTGCGATCACGACGCCGCCACCGACGTCCTCGCGGACGTGCTCGCCGTGGCGGAACGGCAATCGGGCCGCTGCCCCGAGGAACCCGCCGCGCGCCGCGCCTGGCTCTACGCGCTGGCCCGCTGGGCCTGCCTGCGCCGCCTGGAGGAGGACCGGCGGGCCCTGACCGGCACGGGGGCGCACGCTGCCCGGCGTGCGCCGGAGCATACGAGGGAGCACGCGGCAGCGGGGGCGTACGCCTCCGGTGGCCCACCCCCGGGAGCCCGACCCGGCCCGGGAGCCCGACCCGGCCCCGCGGCGGGCTCCGGCCCCGCACCGGGCGCCGAGGGCGAGATGCTCGGGGACCCCGCCGACGCGGGCGAGTCCGTCCGCCGCTCCGAACTGGCCCGGCTGGCCTGGCCCGAGGCCGCCGGCACCACCCCCGCCCAGCGCGAGGCCCTGGAGCTCGCCGTCCGCCACCGGCTGGGGGTGGCCGAACTGGCCTCCGTCCTCGGCCTCGGTCAGGTCTCCGCCCGGGAGCTCCTCGCGGGCGCCGCCTGCGAGGTGGAGCGCACCCGGGCGGCCCTCGCCGTGGTCGAGACCGGCGGCTGCCCACAGGTCTCCCTGCTGACCGGCGACGACCGGGTCCTGCTCTCCACCGCCCTGCGCGCCGAACTGGTCCGGCACGTCGACGACTGCCCGCGCTGCCGCCGCGTCGCCGAGCGGGTGGGCGCCGGCGGTCCCTGGCCGGGGTCGGGAGGCATCGGATCGGCGGTGCTGCCCCTGGTGCCCGCCCCGCGCAAGGCCGTCCACCTGGCGCAGCTGCGGGCCCCCCGGGCCCGCGGCGCCGCCCCCCGCTTCGACCGCGCCGGGTTCCCGCAGGACCCCCGCGACCGGGCCGCCCGCCGGGACCGGCTGCGGGCCCGCGCGGTCACCACCACCGTGGTCGCCACCGTGGTCGCCGCCCCCGTGATCGCCCTGTGGGCCGCCTACCGGGGCGGCCCGGCCCCCGCCGACACCGTCCCCGGCACCGCCCGCATCGCCGCGAGCGGCACGGAGGAGCAGGGCGGGGCCGCGGGCGGCCCGTACGCCCCCTACGAGAACGCCGGCAACGCCGCCACCCGCCCCGAGGCCGGCTTCGTCCGTGCCCCCGAGGGCGCCCCCGGGGTCTCGGTGGAGGTCGTCAGCCCCGGTGCCCCGCCCCCCGGCCCCCCGGCCCCCGGCAAACCCGCCCCGGGCCGGCTCACCGTGTCCGCGACCGCCAGCGGCGCGGACACCCTGGTGGTGCTCCGGGCCGAGGGCGGCTCCCCGGTCTCCTGGCAGCTGTGGTCGGACGCCCCCTGGCTGTGGGCTAGCCAGAGCTTCGGGGTGCTCAAGCCCGGCGAAACGTTCACCGTACGGATCACCGTGGACCACCGCGGGGAACCGGCCGGCCGCTGGAAGGCCCGGGTCGGCGTGGACCCGGGCGGCGCGGTGATCTCCATCGAGGGCCGCGGCGCGTCCGTCCCCCCGTACACCCCGCCCCCGAAACCCCGACCCACCCCCAAGCCGACCCCGACGCCCACCCCCACGCCGACCCCCACCCCGACGCCGACGCCCACCCCGGAACCCACCCCGACCCCGACCCCCACGCCGGAACCGGAACCCACCGCCACCTCCGGCACCGAACCGGCCCCGGAACCGACGGCGCCCGCCGGCTGAGCACGGCGGGCGGCAGACAGGGAGGTCGGGAGGTCGGGAGGTCGGGAGTACGACGGGGGACCGGGGAAGCGTCGGCGTCACCGGCTCCGGGTCCGGTCCGGGGCGGGATCGCTCCGGGTCACACCGGCCGGGCCGGGGACGGCGGGTCCGCCGGATGCGGGGCCATCGGCAGCAGCGCGGCCAGCCGCTGCTCGCACAGCTCCACCAGCTTCGCGTACGCCTCCGCGCCCATCAGCTCGACCAGCTCCGGCCGGTAGGTGACGTACACCGGCTCGCCCGCGCCGTGCGCCGAGGTCGCCGAGGTGCACCACCAGTGCAGGTCGTGCCCGCCCGGACCCCAGCCCCGGCGGTCGTACTCGCCGATCGAGACCTGGAGGATCCGGGTGTCGTCCGGCCGGTCGATCCAGTCGTACGTCCGCCGCACCGGCAGCTGCCAGCACACGTCCGGCTTCGTCTCCAGCGGCTCCCGGCCCTCCTTCAGGGCCAGGATGTGCAGTGAGCAGCCCGCGCCGCCCGCGAAACCGGGACGGTTCTGGAAGATGCAGGACCCCTCCCAGCGCCGGGTCTGCCGCTCCCCGTCCTCGTCCTTCTGCACCCAGCCGGTGGCCGTGCCCACCTCGTGGAACTGCCACAGCTCCGGGGTGAGCCGCGCCACGTTCTCCGCCACCCGCTGCTCGTCCTCCTCGTCGGAGAAGTGCGCCCCGAGGGTGCAGCAGCCGTCCGAGGCCCGGCCGGCCTGGATGCCCTGGCAGCCGCTGCCGAAGATGCAGGTCCAACGGGAGGTCAGCCAGGTCAGGTCGCAGCGGAAGACCTGTTCCTCGTCGGCCGGGTCGGGGAACTCCACCCAGGCCCGGGCGAAGTCCAGGCCCACCTCGTCCGCCGGGGCCCCCGCGCCGCCGGCCCTGCCCTTGTCCTTGGACTTCACGCTCTTGGCCGGTTTCTTCTGCTTGGCCTTCTTCGTATCTGGCACGGGTCCAGCCTAAGCGGGCGGTAACCGATCCGAACCCGCCATGTGGCGGGCGTCGTGTCCGAGTCGCAGTAGCGTTCCACCCATGAGACTCGGAGTGCTTGACGTGGGTTCGAACACGATCCATCTGCTGGTGGTGGACGCGCATCCGGGTGCGCGCCCGCTGCCCGCGCACTCGCACAAGGCCGAACTGCGCCTGGCCGAGCTCCTCGACGACGATGGCGCGATCGGACCGGAGGGCGTGGACCGGCTCGTCGGCGTCATCGCCGGCGCCGTCCAGGCGGCCGAGGACAAGGGCTGCGAGGAGGTCCTCCCCTTCGCGACCTCCGCGGTCCGCGAGGCCACCAACGCCGACGAGGTCCTGGCCCGGGTCCGCGCCGAGACCGGGGTGGACCTCCAGGTTCTCAGCGGGGCCGAGGAGGCCCGGCTCACCTTCCTCGCCGTGCGCCGCTGGTGCGGCTGGTCCGCGGGCCGCCTCCTCGTCCTCGACATCGGCGGCGGCTCCCTGGAGGTCGCGTACGGCATCGACGAGGAGCCCGCCGTCGCGGTCTCCCTGCCGCTCGGCGCCGGCCGCCTCACCGCGGGCTGGCTCCCCACCGACCCGGCCGACCCGGCCGACGTGAAGGCCCTGCGCCGGCACGCCCGCGCCCAGATCGCCCGGAACGTCGGCGAGTTCACCCGGATCGGGTCCCCGGACCACGTGGTCGCCACCTCCAAGACCTTCAAGCAGCTGGCCCGGATCGCCGGCGCGGCCCGCTCCGCGGACGGCCCGTACGTCCAGCGCACCCTGTCCCGCAAGGACCTGGAGGAGTGGGTGCCGCGCCTCGCCGCGATGACCACCGCCCAGCGCGCCGCCC
Source organism: Streptomyces sp. NPDC097619 (assembly GCF_040302735.1). Lineage (NCBI taxonomy): Bacteria > Bacillati > Actinomycetota > Actinomycetes > Kitasatosporales > Streptomycetaceae > Streptomyces > Streptomyces sp. NPDC097619. The sequence continues at coordinate 36,949 of NZ_JBEOSD010000050.1, forward strand.
TCCCCGGCGTCTCCGAGGGCCGCGCCGGCCAGCTCCTGGCGGGCGCCCTGGTGGCCGAAGCGGCCATGGACCTCTTCGAGGTCGACGACCTGGAGATCTGCCCCTGGGCCCTCCGCGAAGGCATCATCCTCCGCCGCCTGGACCACCTCCCGTCCTGAACCCGACCCCCAGCCGCGTCCCAGCCCCGCCGGCGGGTACCCCACCTCAGCCGAATTCAGCCTCGCCGGGGAGCACCCCGCCCAGCCGCGTCCCAGCCCCGCCGGCGTTTGAGGCGCACCGGGCGCGGAGCGGCCGGGTCAGGGGGTCCGGGGCGCGGCCCCGGTTCCGGGAAGGGGCGGGTCGGGGAGAAGGCCCCGCGCAGCGGCCCGCCCCACCCCGCTCCGCCCACCCCGGCCCTGCCCAGCGGCCCCGCCCCCACCCGCCCCCCCCACCCGACGCCCCACCCCACCCCCGGCCGGCTCCCCCGTCCCGCTCACCCGCTCCCCCCACGGCCCCGTACCCTGTCCCCGTGGCAGATCCAGTCGTGCGCATCCCCGACGCGAAGGTCGCTCTCTCCACGGCCTCGGTCTATCCGGAGTCGACGGCGACGGCCTTCGAGATCGCCGCGCGCCTCGGCTACGACGGGGTCGAGGTCATGGTCTGGACGGATCCGGTGAGCCAGGACGTCGAGGCCCTGCGCCGCCTCTCCGACCACCACGGCGTGCCCATCCTGGCCGTCCACGCCCCCTGCCTGCTGATCACCCAGCGGGTCTGGTCCACCGATCCGTGGACCAAGCTCCAGAAGGCGCGCTCCGCGGCCGAGCGGCTCGGCGCCTCCACCGTCGTCGTGCACCCGCCGTTCCGCTGGCAGCGGCAGTACAGCCGGGAGTTCGTCGAGGGCATCTGGCGGATGGCGGAGGAGACCGACGTCCGGTTCGCGGTGGAGAACATGTACCCCTGGCGGTACCGCGACCGCGAGATGCTGGCGTACGCCCCCGAGTGGGACGTCACCAAGGACGACTACCGGCACTACACGATCGACCTCTCGCACACCGCGACCGCCCGCACCGACGCCACCGCCATGGTGGACCGGATGGGCGACCGCCTCGCGCACGTCCACCTCGCCGACGGCAACGGCTCCGCGAAGGACGAGCACCTGGTGCCCGGCCGCGGCACCCAGCCCTGCGCGGAACTCCTCGAACGCCTCGCCCTCGGCGGCTTCGACGGGCACGTGGTCATCGAGGTCAACACCCGCCGCGCGATGTCCGCGGCGGAACGCGAGGCGGACCTCGCCGAGGCCCTCGCCTTCACCCGCCTGCACCTGGCCTCCGCCCTGCGCGGACCCCGCACCCCCCGGGTCCCCCGGCCGTGACCCGCGCCGCCCGCCGCCCCGCCGGAGCCCCGGACCCGCGACAGGACCCCGCGGCGGAGCCGGACCCGCGGCCGGACGCACAGCCGGACCCGCGGCCGCAGAAGAGCGCGCCCGCCACCCCCGCGCCCGCCGCCACCCCCGACCCCCCCGAGCCCGAGCCCGCCCCCCGGCCCCGCCGCGGCCGCGGCCGCCCCTCCCGGGCCGAGGCCGAGCAGGCCCCCGGCGGCCTCCAGGAACGCATCCGGCTGGCCGCCCGCGCCGAGTTCGCCGCCCGCGGCTACGACAAGACCTCGGTGCGCGGCATCGCCAAGGCCGCCGGGGTGGACCCGGCCCTGGTCCACCACTACTTCGGCAGCAAGGACGAACTCTTCGAGGCCGCCGTCGAGATCAGCATGGAACCGGCCCTGCTGGTGCCCGCGATCCTCGGCCAGGGCACCGAGGGCATCGGCGAACGCCTCGCCCGCTACTTCCTCGGCGTCTGGGAGAACCCGGCCACCCGCGCCCCGCTCCTGGCCGTGATCCGCTCCGCCGTCAGCCACGAGGCCGCCGCGAAGGTGCTGCGCGGCCTCGTGCTGCGCCGCCTGCTGGCGAAGGTGGCCGAGGAACTGGACGTACCCGACCCCACGTTCCGCGCCGAGCTCGCCGCCTCCCACATGATCGGCATCGCGCTGCTGCGGTACGTGATCCAGGTGGAGCCGCTGGCCTCCGCGGACCCGGAGGAGATCGTGGCCATGGTCGCCCCCACGCTCCAGCGCTACCTGACCGAGAGCTGACCCCGCCCGGGCCCCGGAGCACCCGCTCGAAGCCGCCGCCCGAAGCGAGCGCCCGAGCCCCCGCCCGAACCCCCCGACCAGGGGAACGGGTGACCGAAAGCTGAGCCTTCCGTCCCGACATCCGGACATCCTGTCCAGATCTTGGAGCGCGGGCGTAGGCTCGTAACCGTCAGATCCGTGTTTCAGGGGAGTGAACCCAGATGCCCGAGCTCCGGTCCCGCACCGTCACCCACGGCCGCAACATGGCGGGCGCGCGCGCCCTTATGCGCGCCTCCGGTGTAGCGAGCGAGGACATCGGCAAGCCGATCATCGCCGTGGCCAACTCCTTCACCGAGTTCGTCCCCGGCCACACGCACCTGGCGCCGGTCGGCCGCATCGTCTCGGAGGCCATCAGCGCCGCCGGTGCCGTGCCCCGCGAGTTCAACACCATCGCCGTCGACGACGGCATCGCCATGGGCCACGCCGGCATGCTCTACTCCCTGCCCTCCCGCGACCTCATCGCGGACTCCGTGGAGTACATGGTCGAGGCGCACTGCGCGGACGCCCTGATCTGCATCTCCAACTGCGACAAGATCACCCCCGGCATGCTGATGGCCGCGATGCGCCTCAACATCCCGGTGGTCTTCGTCTCCGGCGGCCCGATGGAGGCCGGTCAGGCCACCCTCGTCGACGGCACCGTCCGCAAGCTCGACCTCATCGACGCCATGGTCGACGCCTCGAACGAGAACGTCTCCGACGAGGACGTGCTCCGCATCGAGGAGAACGCCTGCCCCACCTGCGGCTCGTGTTCCGGCATGTTCACCGCCAACTCGATGAACTGCCTCGCCGAGGCCATCGGCCTGGCCCTGCCCGGCAACGGCTCCGTCCTCGCCACCCACACCGCCCGCCGCGCCCTCTACGAGGAGGCCGGGCGCACCGTCGTCGAGATCACCAAGCGGTACTACGAGCAGGACGACGCCTCCGTGCTGCCCCGCAACATCGCGAGCCGCGCCGCCTTCGAGAACGCCATGGCCCTCGACATCGCCATGGGCGGCTCCACCAACACGATCCTGCACCTGCTGGCCGCCGCCCAGGAAGCGGGCCTCGACTACGACCTCAGGGACATCGACGAGGTCTCCCGCCGGGTGCCCTGCCTGGCCAAGGTCGCCCCGAACGTCGCCCCCGGCGGCACCTACTACATGGAGGACGTGCACCGGGCCGGCGGCATCCCCGCCATCCTCGGCGAACTGCACCGCGGCGGCCTCCTGAACAAGGACGTCACCTCCGTCCACTCCGACTCCCTCGACGAGTGGCTCGGCGCCTGGGACCCGCGCTCCGGCACCGCCACCCCCGAGGCCATGGAGCTGTGGCACGCCGCCCCCGGCTGCAAGCGCTCCGCCTCCGCCTTCTCCCAGTCCGAGCGCTGGGAGACCCTCGACCTCGACGCCGAGGGCGGCTGCGTCCGCTCCGTCGAGCACGCCTACAGCAAGGACGGCGGCCTCGCCGTGCTGCGCGGCAACATCGCCGTCGACGGCTGCGTGGTCAAGACCGCCGGCGTCGACGAGTCCATCTGGACCTTCGAGGGCCCGGCCGTGGTCTGCGAGTCCCAGGACGAGGCCGTCGAGAAGATCCTCACCAAGCAGGTCACGCACGGGGACGTGGTCGTCATCCGCTACGAGGGCCCGCGCGGCGGCCCCGGCATGCAGGAGATGCTCTACCCGACCTCCTTCCTCAAGGGCCGCGGCCTCGGCAAGACCTGCGCCCTGATCACGGACGGCCGCTTCTCCGGCGGCACCTCCGGCCTCTCCATCGGCCACGCCTCCCCGGAAGCGGCCTCCGGCGGCACCATCGCCCTCGTCGAGGACGGCGACCGCATCCGCATCGACATCCCCAGCCGCTCCATCGAGCTCCTGGTGGACGAGGCCACCCTCGCGGCCCGCCGCGAGGCCCTCGGCGGGGTCTACGCCCCCAAGGACCGCGAGCGCACCGTCTCCGCGGCCCTCCGCGCCTACGCCGCCATGGCCACCAGCGCCGACAAGGGCGCCGTCCGCGACGTCTCCAAGCTGGGCTGACCCCTCGCCGGCCCCGCCGACACCGGCGGGGCCGACCGGCCCATCGATCCGGCCCCATCGGTCCGGGGCGGCGATCCGGGGTCGGGAGCCCCGAAGGGCCGCCCGACCGGCGGCGCCCCTACCAACCCTTGGGCTCGGACCCCACCGAGAACACCGACCCCTCCGGCGTGACGGCCACCACCCGCCCGCCGCCCACCACCGGCGCCGGCAGGGTCGGCACGGGCAGCGTCCGGTCCCCGCCGCGCACCTCGGTCCGCCCCGCGGTCCGCCCGGTCTTCGCGGTCACCGCGAGCACCCGCCCGTCCGCCGTGGACAGGTACACGTACGCCCCGGCCGGCACGGGCCGCGAGACCCGGGACACCAGGGTCTCCAGCCGCCACCGCTCGGCGAGCGCCCCGTCCGGCCCCGTACCGACGGCCGTCAGGTCCCCGGAGAAGCCGCTCAGGTACACCGTCCCGTCCGCGTCCACCGCCCCCTGCGCCTGGTCCACCGGCGCGGCCGGCGCCAACCGCCGCACGGCCCGGGTCCGCAGGTCGATCCGCACCACCGCGTCCGTCACCCCGTACAGGTCGCTGCCGAGCAGGTACAGCCCCCCGGCCCCGCCCGGGGCGCCGGTACCCGTCCCGCCCGTACCCGTCCCGCCGCCCCCCGTGGCGCCGATGGCGGTCAACTGCCCCGCCGTCCGCAGCCGCCACCGCTCCGTACCGTCGACCGCGTCGAGCGCCCGCACCTCGGTGGTCGCCCCGTCCCCGGCCGCGGTCACCGCGAACACGGTCCCGTCCGTCCCGCTCCCGGTGAACACCGTCCCGACCCCGCCCACGGACCGCGACCACAGCCGCTTCCCGGACGCCGAGTCCAACGCCCGCACCCGCCCGTCGGCCGTACCCAGCAGGACGGTCTCCCGACCGCGCCCCGCGTGGACGGGCCCGGCCCCGGCCGGCACCGGGGCGGACCACCGCTCCCGACCCGTCTCCGGGTCCAGTGCGCGCAGGGTCCGGCCGTCCGCCGACACCAGGTGCACCAGCCCGCCCGCGAGCACCGGCGCCTGCTCCCCGCCGACCCGGTCTCCGGAAGGGGAGCCGGGCACCTTCCACCGGACCGTCCCGTCGGACCGGTCCAGCCGGGCCGCCGCCAGTCGCGGCCCCGCGCAGTACACGGCCCCACCGGCCGCCGAGCAGGCCGGCATCCCGCCGCCCGGCACCAACGGCACCGACCATCCCGGCACCGCCCCGGGCAGGGCCCCCGGCCCGGCCGCCGTCCGGCGCCCCGCACCGGGGCCCCCGTCGCCGTCTCCGTACCCGCCGATCAGGACCGCCCCGGCCGCGACCGCCGCGACCAGCACCGCGGCCCCGCCCGCCGCCGCCCCGCGCCGACGCCGCGACCACGGTCCGAGCCGACCTCGCGAGGCCGAGGCGCGGGAGGTACGGGAGGCGCGGGGGGCAGGGGAGGGCCGCGAAGGCCGCCCGCGCCCGTCCTCCGCCGACACGTCGATCCGCACCCGCCGGTGCGTGGCCTCCTCCCGGCCCGGACCCGACCCGTCCGCGGAACCCGGAGCCGCCCCCGGGCCCCGGTCCGCCCGCTCCCCGGCGGCCGGGAGCCCCCAGCCGTGGCCCCGGCCCGGCACGCCGCCCTCACCCGGCACCCGCGGGGCCGGTATGAACGCCCGGGTGTCCTCCGCCGTCGGATACGCGGCGGACCGCAGCTCGGCGATCAGCTCGTCCGTGGTCGGGCGGTCCTCCGGGGCCTTCGCCAGGCACCGCGCGATCAGCGGGACCAACTCCTCCGGCACCCCCGACAGGTCCGGCTCGTGGTGCACCACCTGGTACGCGACCAGGTACGGGCTGTCCGAGTCGAAGGGCCCCCGGCCGGTCGCCGCGTGCACCAGCACCGCGCCCATCGCGAAGACGTCCGCCTCCGGGCCCACCTCCCGCGGCCGCTGGAACTGCTCCGGAGCCATGAAGGGCGGGGTCCCGATCAGCTTCCCGGTCTCGGTGCGCAGCTGGCTGTCGTACGGGCGGGAGATCCCGAAGTCGATCACCTTGGGGCCGTCCCCGGCCATCAGCACGTTGCCCGGCTTGAGGTCCCGGTGCACCAGACCCGCCCGATGGATGTCGCGCAGCGCCTCCGCGAGTCCGGCACCGAGCCGGTTCAACTCGGCGGCGTCCAGGGGCTTCCGCTTCGTGCGCTGGGCGAGGGTGGGGCCGTCCACGAACAAGGTGGCCATCCACGGCCGCCCGGCCTCGGGATCGGCGTCCACGACGGCCGCGGTGAAGGCCCCGGAGACCCGCCGCGCGGCTGTGACCTCCTGCCGGAACCGGGCCCTGAACTCGGGATCCGCGGCGAATTCGGCGTGCACCACCTTGACCGCGAGCCGCAGCCCGGAGGCCGAGGTCGCCAGGTGCACCACTCCCATGCCGCCGGAGCCGAGGACGGACTCCAGCCGGTACTGACCCGCGTATTCCGGCCGAGCCGACCGCGGTGAATCTGCCGGGCGCGGCATGCCCACCCCCCGTGTGCTTGTACGCCGACGCGCCCGTCGAGCCTAGTCGAGCCTTGCTAACCTGCGCGAGTGACGCTTCGTGAAGCGTTGGGGGAGAGCATCACCACGAACACACGGGGGAACCATGGGCAAGGAACAGGGCGCTCCGGCCACGGCCGTGACGGACGTCGAAACGGCGGTGGCGGCGGGGGCCGTCAGCGCCCGCTACCCGGTCGCACCGGGCTACCGCGTCAACGTCCGCAGCGGACCGGGCACGCACTACTCGCTGGTCAAGGTGCTGCCGTACGACGCGCTCGTACCGGTCCGCTGCCAGTGCACCGGCACCACCGTCAGTGGCCCGTACGGCACCACCGACATCTGGGACAACATCGCCAACGGCCAGTTCGTCTCGGACGCCTACGTCCGCACCGGCAGCGACGGCTACGTGGCCCCGCGCTGCTCCTGACCGCGAGCCCCGCGGCCCGACCCGTGAGCCGGGCCGTGATCCGGGCCGTGGGGCACGCCCCGTCCGTCGCGGCGGACGGGGCCTCCCGCACCGATGGCGGATAATCGCTGATGTGAGCGACGAACCGAACGGCACCAGCAGCGCCCCGTCCGACCCGCCCGGCCCCGCGCTGCCCGCGGGCCCGCAGCCCGAGGAGATCCGCTTCTTCGGCACGACCTGGGTGGACCACGACGGCGGCTACGCCCTGCGCCGGGTCGGCGTGGCCCTCGGCTCCCTCGCCGCGGCCGCCGCCGGCGCCTTCGTGCTCCGTTTCGCCTACGAGGGCCTGGAGTCCGGGAACGTCGGGCGCCTGGTCTCGCTGACCGTGGTCGTCATGTTCGCGATCTGCAGCGCCATCGCCTTCGCGAAGACCTGGGAGTCCTTCGGCCGTCGGGTGGCCCCTTCCAAGGAGGACAGTTCTCTCCGCGGCCTCAAGGCCATCGGCTTCGTCGGCACCCTCGTCGCGTACTTCGTCCGCTCGCTGTTCGAGGCCCCGGGCGAGAAGCTCCACCGCGCCGAGTACGAGCAGGCCAAGGCCCAGTACGACCGCCGCCGCTCCACCCGCACCGGCAACCCGGCGGCCCGCCGCCCGAAGCGCAAGAAGTAACCACCCCGAACCGGGCCAAGCCCAGCCGGGCCGGCGATCAAGGCGATCGGCGAGCCGCGCCTGACCACCCACAGCGGCACCATTCAGCCCCGCCGGCGATGCGGCGATCGGTGAGGCGCGCCCGCCCATCTACAGCGGCACCATCCAGCCCCGCCGGCGATTGAGGCGATCGGTGAGGCGAGCCGGACCGCTTGTCGCGGCACCATCCAGCCCCGCCGGCGATTGAGGCGCGGGGGTGTGGGGGGCGGAGCCCCCGAGGGGCCGCGGTAGCGGCTTACCGTCACGGCGGGGCCCGGGGCCGCCACAGGCACCCGGTTCCGGGAAGGGGCGGGGCGGGGAGGAAGCCCCGCGCAGCGGCCCACCCCCCCCCGCAGCCCCCGACACACTCCGCCCCGGCACGCCCCCACCCCATTGACGACACCCCCCACCCAGGAGCAATATTCATCGCATGATGAATAAAACCGAGGAGCCACCCCCCACCCCCACCCCGGCGCCCTCCACCCCGGCCATCCACGCCCAGGACCTCTCGGTCACCCGAGGCCCCCACCCCGTCCTCCACCACCTCCGCTTCACGGTCCCCCGCGCCCGCATCACCGGCCTCCTCGGCCCCTCCGGCTGCGGGAAGTCCACCCTGATGCGGGCCGTCGTGGGCACCCAGGCCAAGGTCACCGGCACCCTCGACGTCCTCGGTCGTCCCGCCGGCCACCCCGAGCTCCGCTCCCGCATCGGGTACGTCACCCAGGCCCCGTCGGTCTACGACGACCTCACCGTCCGCCAGAACCTCGACTACTTCGCCGCCGTCCTCGACCCCGGCCGTGCCGCGACGGCCCGCCGCCGGGAGGCCGTCGAACGGGCCATCCACGACGTGGACCTCACCTCCCGCGCCGACGCCCTCGCCGCGAACCTCTCCGGCGGCCAGCGCAACCGCGTCTCGCTCGCGGTCGCCCTCCTCGGCACCCCCGAGCTCCTCGTCCTCGACGAGCCCACGGTCGGTCTCGACCCGGTGCTCCGCCGCGACCTCTGGAACCTCTTCCACCGCATCGCCGCCGACCGCGGCACCGCGATCCTCGTCTCCTCCCACGTCATGGACGAGGCCGAGCGGTGCCACGACCTGCTCCTCATGCGCGAGGGCCGGATCCTCGCCCAGGGCACCCCCGACGACCTGCGCGCCCGCACCGGCACCGCCACCGTCGAGGAAGCCTTCCTCCACTTGGTGGACGAGGCCGCCGCCACCCCGGACCGCACCCCCGTCACCACGGCTCCCACCGGCACCACCAGCCCCACAGAGGCCATCAGCCCCACAGAGGCCACCAGCCCCACAGAGGCCACGACCACCACGGGAACCACCGCCCCCACGGGAATCCAGGAGCCCCGATGAACGCCTCCCGCACCCTCGCCACCGCGGCCCGCGTACTCCGCCAGCTCCGCCACGACCCGCGGTCCATCGCGCTGATGCTGCTGGTCCCCGTCCTGATGCTGGTCCTGCTCCGTTACGTCTTCGACGGCAGCCCGCAGACCTTCGACAGCATCGGCGCCTCGCTCCTCGGCATCTTCCCGCTGATCACGATGTTCCTGATCACCTCGATCGCCACGCTCCGCGAACGCACCTCGGGCACCCTGGAACGCCTCCTCGCGATGCCCCTCGGCAAGGCCGACCTGATCGGCGGCTACGCCCTCGCCTTCGGCGCCCTCGCCGTCATCCAGTCGGCCCTCGCCACCGGCACCGCCCTCTGGGTCCTCGGCCTCGACGTCGTCGGATCGCCCTGGCTGCTGCTCCTCGTCGCCCTGCTCGACGCGATCCTCGGCACCGCCCTCGGCCTGTTCGTCTCCGCCTTCGCCTCCTCCGAGTTCCAGGCGGTCCAGTTCATGCCGGCCGTGATCTTCCCGCAGCTCCTGCTCTGCGGCCTGTTCGCCCCCCGCGACACCATGCAGCCGGTACTGGAGGCCGTCTCGAACGTCCTCCCCATGTCCTACGCCGTGGACGGCATGACCCAGGTCCTCACCCACAGCGAGGTCACCGGCACCTTCGTCCGGGACGCCGTCATCGTCGCCGGCTGCGCCCTCCTGGTCCTCTGCCTCGGCGCCGCCACCCTCCGCCGCCGGACCCCCTGAGCCACCGACCCGCCCGCCCCTCGGACGCCCCGCCCGCCGACCCCTCCCGAGTGCAAGGATGAGCCGAACGTACGACCCAGCGACCTCCCGGCCGCCACCGGGAGGAGCCCCACGGCGAGGTGAGCCCGTAATGACCCAGACAGTCGCAGTCCTCGGCACCGGCAAGATCGGCGAGGCCCTGCTCAGCGGCATGATCCGAGGCGGCTGGCCGGCCGGGAAGCTCCTCGTCACCGCCCGCCGCGCGGACCGCGCCGAGGAACTGCGCACCCGCTACGGCGTCGAAGCCGTCAGCAACGCCGAGGCCGCCAAGCGCGCCGACACCCTCATCCTCACCGTGAAGCCCCAGGACATGGGCCGCCTCCTCGACGAGCTGGCCCCCCACGTCCCCTCCGACCGGCTCGTCATCAGCGGTGCCGCGGGCATCCCCACCTCCTTCTTCGAGGAACGGCTCGCCCCCGGCACCCCGGTCGTCCGCGTCATGACCAACACCCCGGCCCTCGTGGACGAGGCCATGTCGGTCATCTCCGCCGGCAGCCACGCCACCGCCGCACACCTGGCCCACGCCGAGGAGGTCTTCGGCGGCGTCGGCAAGACCCTCCGCGTCCCCGAGTCCCAGCAGGACGCGGCCACCGCCCTCTCCGGCTCGGGCCCCGCGTACTTCTACTACCTCGTCGAAGCCATGACCGACGCCGGCATCCTCCTCGGCCTGCCCCGCGCCCAGGCCCACGACCTGATCGTGCAGGCGGCGATCGGCGCCGCCGTCATGCTCCGCGACAGCGGCGAGCACCCCGTCAAGCTCCGCGAGGCCGTCACCTCCCCCGCCGGCACCACCATCAACGCCATCGTCGAGCTGGAACGGCACGGCGTACGGGCCGCCCTGATCGCCGCGCTGGAAGCCGCCCGCGACCGCAGCCGCGAACTGGCCACCGGCAGCAACTGACCCCGGCCGCCCGCCGCCGCACCGTTCCGCACCACACCTTCAGGCGGCGGGCAGCAGGCCGATCGCCCGGTACGCCCGGTCCACGACGGGCCGCGCCAGCTCCCGGGCCCGACCGGCCCCCGAGGCCAGCACCGCGTCCACCCGGGCCGGATCCCCGACGAGCTCGGCGTGCCGCTCCCGAACCGGACGCAGCAGCTCCACCACGGCCGCCGCCGTGTCCTTCTTCAGGGCCCCGTAGGAGTCGTAGCCGGCGGCGAGGGCCTCAGGCTCGCCCCCGGTGCACGCGGCGAGCACGTCGAGCAGATTGCTCACCCCGGGCTTCGCCTCCCGGTCGTAGCGCACCTCGCCGTCGTTGTCGGTGACCGCCCGCATCACCTTCTTCTCCACGGTGGCCGGATCGTCCAGCAAGTAGACGATCCCCGCCGTGCTCGCGTGCGACTTCCCCATCTTCGACCGCGGGTCCTGGAGGTCCATGACCCGCGCGGCCACCCGCGGCAGCACCGCCCTCGGCACCGTGAACGTGTGGCCGTACCGCTGGTTGAAACGCACCGCGAGGTCCCGGGTCAGCTCCACGTGCTGCCGCTGGTCCTCACCCACCGGCACCTCCTCCGCCCCGTAGGCGAGGATGTCCGCCGCCATCAGCACCGGATACGTCAGCAGGGACAGCCGCACCCCCTGCCCCGCGGCGGCCGCGCCCGCCGTCTTCTCCCTGTACTGGATCATCCGCCGCAGCTCCCCGTCCGTGGCCGTGCACTCCAGCAGGTACGCGAGCCGGGTGTGCTCGTTGACGTGGCTCTGCACGAAGAGGGTGCACCGCTCGGGGTCCAGCCCCGAGGCCAGCAGGAGGGTCGCGGCCTGCCGGCTGAGCCGCCGTACCCGCGCCGGTTCGTGCTCGACGGTCAGCGCGTGCAGGTCCACCACGCAGAACACCGGATCGGCGTCCGCGCGGTGCTGGTCCACCTCGACCCACTGGCGCACGGCCCCGAGGTAGTTCCCGAGGGTCAGGTGCCCGGTCGGCTTGATCCCGCTGAAGATCCGCTTCATCGTCTTCTCTCCCGTGTCGTGAGGGCCGTCCCGCGGCCGGTCCTCCCGGGAGGGGAGAAACGAAAACGGCCGCCGGAGCGGCGGCCGTGAGCGCGTGCGCGCGTTCGTCTGGGGTCGGCCGCCGTCAGGCGGCCCACCAGCGAAGGCTGAGCGCATGCGTAGTCATGGGAGGCAGGCTAGCCCCTGGGGTGGACCCCTGTCCCAGGGTTGACACGTCCCACCTCGATCCGTAGTGTTCTCCGAGTTGTCCGAAGTGAGAGCCGACTCCGGTCGGTCCCCGGACAGCCATTCCGCACCAACCATTTCGAACGAACGACGCATACGTGTCGGCTCGTTCTCCATGCGTTTTTGCGAATAGGGAATCCCTGTCCGAAGCACTGCCGAGGACGCTGCGGCCGATTAGGTCGGAGGCCGGGAACCCGCTAGGGTCTCACTCGCCGGAAGAGCCCAACGGGCAGAGAAGGCAAGCCCGCTGACTGGGAGTCAGGCCCGAAAGGTTCTGATAGAGTCGGAACCGCCGGAAAGGAAACGGACGCGAAAGCGGTCGGGACCGGAAAGGCGCCGAGGAAATCGGAACGGAAACGGTCTGATAGAGTCGGAAACGCAAGAACGAAGGAAGCGCCC
>NZ_JBEOSD010000051.1:0-49258 GCF_040302735.1 Streptomyces sp. NPDC097619
GCAGCGTCCTGTCGGGCACCGGGGTCCGCGAACTGCCCCCGGGCTGGGGAGCGCCCCCGGTCGTGGTCAGGCCTCTATGGTCGGGACGGGGCGGCTCTCCGGCAGCGGCGGGCGGCCTTCTTCCTCCAGCTCTTCGAACCTCCGGTCCAGCCCCCGCATCGCGCGGCTCAGCGCCCACACCCGCCATCGGCTCCCGAGGAAGAGCGTGTGGAAGTACGCGGTGAGCTCCAGCAGGTGCCGCAGCTTGGCCTCGTCGGTGCGGTCGGAGATCCAGACCATCCGGACCGTCCCGCAGTAGCGCATGCCGCGGATCGAGTTAGGGCCGCGGAAGGTGAAGACGAACTCCTGCGCGTGGTCGGCCAGGTGGCAGGTAGCTTCGTCGAGCTGCTTCGTCCACCGGACCCGTTCCTCGGTGAGCGCGGTCCGCAGGGTGTCGGTGACCCCGTCGGGTATCTGCACGCTCTGGAGCTTCTGCGTGGCCGACAACACGGAGAGCGCGGCTGCGGTGATCTTCTCCTGAGCCTGCATCTTCGTCTGGAAGCGCCGGTTGCGGACCTCCAGGAGCGGCGAGATGTAGCGGCCGGTGACGATGGTCGTCGCCATCGCGATGAGCGCGGTGCTCCCCCACGCTGGGATCCAGTCAAGCATGTGGCTGATTCTCGCGGTCCACGTCTCCGCGCACAGCGGGATCGCCCGATTCCCTACCTGCCGGAGCGGGGAACCGGGCATGCCTGTGCGGGGCCGGATGCCGTCTGCGCCAGAGTGGTCGGATGCGCCGTCGGACCCTGCCCCTGCTGCTTGTCGCCCTGCTGACGACGTCCGGGTGCGTCTCGGTGATTCCGGCCGACGACAAACCACGCGCCGCGAGCACGGGCACGGTCCCGGTGTCGGCCGCGTCCGCCCTACCCGACCGGTCTCGGCCTGCCGAAGGCTCCTTGCCGCTGACCGCGCTGCCGACCCCGACCACCGCACCGGCCGCGCCTCCGAGCGCCTCTGTGCCGGTCCAGGTGCGGCCAGCGTCTCGCCCGCGGGATGAGCGGCGCACGGCGCCGAAGGCGGAGAACCGTCGATCCGTCGGGGAGCGGACGCAGGAGAAGCGGTGGGCACCCGCGAAGTCCACACGGCCCCGCACCGCCGCCTCTGCGCCGAAGTCGAAGCCGAAGACCCGCCGGGTCCACACCGCCCGCCCATTGGCCCCGCCGCGCTACCGGCCTGCGCCTGCCCCGGCTCCGGGCCGGGTGCACATGGCGGACCTCTGCCGGGCCTCCCAGGGAGTCACGAACCCGGCGATCACGCAGCTGTGCCGCAGCACCTACCGGTAGGGGCGGTCGGCGGGCTGGTCCGGAGTAGGGGTTCCGCACAGCACGCGGACGCTGGCCTTCCAAGGTCGCCCTCACCTTCCTCCGCCGTCTGTTCCGGTCCGACGCTGAGAGCACCCGGTCATGGTTCCGGCCGCACGCGGGTGAGTGCCGCCGCCTCGAACACGGAAAGGTGCTGAGTCAGGCAGGAGATGAGGTCCGCGTCCTGGTAGCACCCGGCATCGGATGCCGCTTGGTGAACGTCAGCTACGAGGAACTCGCCGAGTGAAGTAATCTCTCGAAGGCTTTGAAAGAACCGAGTGGTCTCCTCTTGTGTCGGCTCGACCATGCTCGATGCCGTGTATGCGACGCGCCAGAGTTCCGCAGCCTTCGACTGCCAGCCGCCGACCCCTGTCACCTCAAGCTCGGAGTCAGCCAATCCTTGGTATATCCGGGCCGACTTATGTGAACCGGCGTGACTGGCCGCTCGCACGAGGCGGTGTACGTTGATTCCAGCGTCAAGCAGCTTGGTTGTCTGCTCCCTGAACCATTGGATCTGCCGGTCTGTGGGGCCCCCGATACACTTGCCGCCCCACTCGTCCTCGCCGGGGACCCACGATTTCGGCCATGCCGAGTTCCATGCGCTGGCGACAGCGTCGTGGTCCATGTCCCGCCGCGCCTGCGCGACATCGCTCATCCTGAAGTAGGTGGCGAACTGAGCAGCCTCCAAAATCCGCTCAGGCTCCGTCAAATCCGCCTCGATAACACCTTCGAGGCTTTTCCGAAACTCAGCGACCTGCTCAGGAGTCGGTGCATCATCTCCGTCGCCCATACCGCTGAACCATACTGCGAAGGCTGCTTCGAGCACCGCTTGACGCATATCGAGAGGAGCGGGGGGAGCGCTGGCGCCGACTATTCGCCGGGCGCCTTCCTGAATAATGCCGACCTTCTTCCATGCGATTCCACAGCAGTACTTGAACTTATTGGGGTCATGGACCTTATCGGAACCCATGGCGATGTCCACGATCTCACCCCAAACCCATTCGGGCAGTCCGGCCACTCGAAAGCGTTCGACACTCTGCTTCCAATCGCCGGGCAGCTCGATGGCCTTGCGGTCGTCGCCCTCGCCGTAGCCCCAGCGGTTCCACTCCCGCAGGAAGGCGGCGCGGTAGTCCAGCTTGGGGGCTTCCTGTTCGAGAAGGTTGTCGGCAGCCTGCTGCATGGCGGCAGCCCAACGGATCGCGTCGTCGGCGACGTCTTGAACCAGAGCATTGTCAGCGGTTGCGGAACTCTTCCCGCTGTTGCAGGGCTCGCAGCTCGTCACGAGGTTGCCGGGGGTGTCTGTACCGCCGAGGGCAACGGGTGTGACGTGGTCGATGCGCAGCGGGACATCGGGCGCGCTGGCACCGCAGTAGCGGCAGGTGTGATTGTCTCGGCGGAAGACTTCGTAGCGGAGGCGCTTTGAGACGGCCATGGAGCATTCTCTCCGGCCGGCCCAGGGTGGTCCAGGCGTTTCCTTCGGATCGCAAAGCGCGTAATCGGGATCCCCCACGGGCGTGCACCGCCGCGATGCCGCTTCGTCCTGCTCATAGTTGACGGCCAACCTGCTGGCCCTACGGCAACGCACCACCCTGGCCGATGGCGCCTACCAGGCTTGATATTCGGGCCGTCGTGCGCGGCTCCGGGTCCCCAGGCTGCCGAGCGCGGGTGGCGTGTCAGACGGCCGCCGGTTCAGGGTGGAGGATGATCCCCGTGGCCGTGTGCACGTTGGCGGCCATTGCTTGCAGCGAAGCTCGGAATCCGGAGGCCGTGGCGTCGGCCTGGGCGGTGAGGGTGAGAGTTCGGCGCGTCGAACAGTGGACGCCGCGGGTCACTTCGGTGCCGGGGCCATAGCCACATGCCTCCAGCAGCCAACCCGCGCTGGCCCGCCAGGCCTGCACGGACGTGCGGTACACCGGTGCACCTTGGCCACCCAGGGTGCGGGCCTGGTCGTCGGTGACGGTGGGGTTGAGGAAGCAGGAGCCGGCCTGCCGGTGGTCGTGGCCGGTCTCGGGCAGGAGCAGCCCTCGCTTGGCTCGGTCGTGGATTACGGCAGCTGCCGCTTCGGCGAGTGGGGGCCTGCTGCCCAGCGGGGCTCGGAGTGCTGTGGCGAGGTGCTGGTAGGTGACGGGGGCCGCTGCGGTGGAGGGGGTCAGGTGGAGGGTGAGGGAGAGGATCGTCCACCGGCCAGGCTGCTGCTTGAACCGGCTGGTGCGGTAGCCGAAGCCGCACTTGCTGGCGGGGATCCGGGTGGTCCGGCCGGTGGTCCAGTCGTGGGCGGTGACGGCGACGAGCCGGTCGCCGATCTCCTGCCCGTACGCTCCGGCGTTCTGGACCGGCGCTGCCCCGGCTGTGCCGGGGATCCCGCCGAGGTACTCGATGCCGGACAGGCCTTCGGCGACGGTGTGGGCGACGAGTTCGTCAAGCGGGTGTCCGGCGGCGACGGTGACCTCGACCTGCCCGTCGTGGCGGCGGCGGGTGTGGATGCCGCGGGTGGCCATGTGGATGACGGGCCGGGTGGTGCCCTGGTCGGGGGCGAGGGTGTTGCTGCCGCCGCCGAGCGTGAACGGCCGCGCGGCGTGCGCGGCGGCGGTGCGGGCGAGGTCGGGCCAGTCGGCGTCGTGGGTGTGGCTGAGCCAGAGCGGCGCGGGGCCGCCCAGGCGCAGTGTGGTGTGGTCGGACAGCTGGTGCTGTCCCATGGTGGGCCTCCTGGGTGTCAGGTGGCGGTGATGGTCTTGAGGGCGAGGGCGCGGAGGGGGGCGATCTTCTTGCGGGCTTCGCCGTGGTAGACGGCGTTGGTGAGGATGGTGAGGTAGCGGCCTGCGGTGGGGTTGAGGTAGAGGCTGGTGCCGGTGAAGCCGTGGTGGTAGGCGATTCCGCCGGGGGCGACGATCCAGGAGAGGCCGCGGTCGAGTCCGGTCTCGATCGGCACGAAGGGGAGCATGGAGGTGCGGAGCCAGCCGTGGAGGCGGCTGGCGGGGTCGATGAGGTATTCGGCATAGCGGGCGAGGTCGCGGGCGGTGGAGAAGACTCCGGCGTGGCCGGCGACGCCGCCGAGGAGGGCGGCGTTGTCGTCGTGGGCCTGGCCCCAGATGCGGGGTGCTCCGGGGATCCGCTGCTCGGTGGGGGCGACCTGCGGTCCACGGGTGACGGGCCCGTACGTGGTGCCGCTCATGCCGAGGTCGTCCCACAGGGTGCGGCCGAGTTCGTCGAGGGGGCGGCCGTGGGCGTGGGCGAGGGCCAGGCCGAGGAGGATGTAGCCGCGGTTGATGTACCGGTGGGTGCCGGGCTCGGCTTCGAGGGGCTCCCTGCACAGGAGTTCGTGCAGGGGCGTCTCGGTGCCGCGGTAGTGGTCCAGGCGGGTGGAGGCCTTCAGTCCGGCGGTGTGGGTCAGGAGCTGCTCAATCGTGGCCTCGCCGCTGGGCACCGGTCCCTCGACCCAAGGCAGGAAGTCGCGGACCGGGGCGGTCCGGACCAGGACTTCGGCGTCGAAGGCTTGGCAGGTGAGCGGCCAGGTGGCGACGACCTTCGTGAGAGAAGCGATGTCGTAGACGGTGTCCGGGCCCGGGGCGGCGTCGCCAAGCTCTTCGGCGACGCGGCCGGTCTTGAGGAAGCGCGGGGGCTCGCCGAGGGTGCCCAGGGCGATGACGCCGCCGGGGGTGGCGCCGTCGGCGACGGCCTGGTCGAGGGCTTCGGCGAGGCGGGCGGTGTCGGCGGACGTGAACGGAACGAGCTGCGTCATCGGCGGGCCTCCGCGGCGGTGGTGGTGATGTCGGCACCCAGCGCGGCCAGGTTGGGCAGCAGGCGGCCGTAGCCGCGCGCGAGGTGGTACATGCCGCCGATCGTAGAGGTGCCCTCGGCCACCAGGGCCGCAATCAGCAGGGCGGTCACCGCCCGGATGTCCGCCGCCTGCACGTCGGCCGCCCGGAGGCGGGCCGGGCCGTGGATGCGGATGGGTGGGCCGTCGGCGGCGATGTCGGCACCGAAGGCCCGCAGCGGTACGACGTGGGTGTCGCGCTGCGGGTAGACGGCCTCGTAGACGTGGCTGGTGCCGACTGCCTGGGTGAGCAGGGCGGCGAGCTGCGGGGCGGTGTCGGTGGGCAGGCCGGGGTGCGGGCCGGTCCGGGCCTGCACCGCGCGCAGGCCGTCTGTGCCGACGGCGGCACGGATGCCGCCGTCGTGGGAGGTGAGGGTGAGGCCCGCGTTGGCGAGGACCTGGCGCTGGGTCTCGGGGAGTTCGGACAGGGTGATGCCGTCGATTTCGATGGTGCCGCCGGTCGCGGTGGCCGCCATGATCATGGTCGCGGCCTCGATCCGGTCCCCTGCGACCGTGAACTCGCCGCCCTCGATCCGGTCGGCACCGTGGACGTGGAGGCCTTCGTCGTCCCAGGCCGCCCGTACGCCGCGCTCGGTGAGGAATCGCAGGGTTTCGGTGACCTCAGGCTCGATGCTCGGGCCGGTGATGAGGGACTCCCCCGGGATCCGGGCGGCCAGGAGCACGGCGGTGACCGTCGCGCCGAGGGAGGGGCCGTAGGGGGTGGAGACATCCACGCGGAACGGGTGCAGCCGATGGCCGGGAGGGACGGCGGCGCTGATGGTGCGGCCGTTCTCGTCGATGGTGACTTCGGCGCCGGCTGCCTCCATGGCGGCGAGGTGGCGGTCGATCAGGCGCGGGCAGAAGGCGTCTCCGCCGGGGGTGGGGAAGGTGACGGATCCGGCGCGGGCGAGGACGGCGGCGGCCAGGACCGCGGTGGTGCGGACCTTCGCGCCGAGGTCGTGGTGGATAACCGGGCGCAGGCTCGGGGTGGGGACGACGCGGAAGGTTCCGTCGCCGGGGGCGTGGGTGTGAGTGCCGGTGTGGGTGAGGATCCGGGCGCAGACGCCGGTGTCGAGAATCTTGGGCGCCTGGTGCAGGACGAGTTCGGTGTCGGCCAGGAGGGCGGCGGCGTAGAGGTGCAGGGCGATGTTCTTGCTGCCCTGGACCCGGATGCGGCCGGTGAGGCGGTGGCCGCCGGTGATCTGGATGAGCTGCTGGTCGGCTGCCCGGGTGGCGAACGTGGTTGCGGTCATGGTGGTCACCGGACCCTGGAGCCGGCGGGCATGAAGCCGCCGAGCTGGGTGCGCGGGTAGATGACGGTCCCGGGCCCGATCAGGGTCCCGGGGCACAGAACGGTTCCGGCGGAGAGGGTGACGCCGTCGCCGATGACCGCACCGAACTTCGTCTGCCCGGTGCCGTACGTGCGGCCGCCGAGGGTGACGGTGATCTCTCTGGTGGCGGGCTCGGTGACCGGGCCGTCGCTGGAGATCAGGCCGGTGGTGGAGGAGAACGCGCCGAAGTTCACGCCCGAGCCGACGGTCGAGTCGCCGATGAAGCAGGCGTGCTTGGCGAACACGGCCGCGCCCAGGAGGCTGCGGGTGATCTCGGCGCCGAACCCGACCTGGGTGCGCGGGCCGATGACGACGTGGTCGCGGACGTACGCACCGACAGCGATGACCGCGCCCTCGCAGACCAGGACCGGGCCCACGACCCGGGCGCCGGCCTCGATGCGGGCGCCGGGCTGGACGATGACCGTGCCGGTGACGTGCGCGCCGTCCTCGATCACGCCTCCCCCAGTCAGGCCGTGCCGGTCGGGGTGGGTGAGGTCGGCGGTGAGGGTGGGCTTGATGTCGAAGACGGTGGTGCAGCGGGCCAGCAGGCCGGTGAGGTACGGGACGAGCTGGTCGTGGCGCAGGTAGTAGGCGGGGGTGAGCTCGTCGGCGACAGTCTCCGATCCCGGGGCGGGGGTGAGCAGGGTGGGGCTCATGGCGGCTCCTGTGCCGGTGGGCCGGTGGGATGCCTTCAGGAAACCGCCACTGTCCTAGGACTGGGCAGGCTCACAAGGGGGGCTCACAACTCACAAACCGGCGACGGCCCGTGGGATGCGGGCCTACCCTGCTGCTCCGGACACGGCCACGCTCCGCCGTGACCAGGTCTTCGTGAAGGAGGTGCCGTGATGGCTCCGAGCACGCGCCGGGCCAAGCCGCCCAACCTCGCCTTGGAGCACCTGCTGGCATCCAGCGGCATGAGCGGGCACGCGCTGGCCCGGCGGGTCAACGACCTCGCCGGGCAGGCCGGGGTGCACGTGGCCTACACCCATACGAGTGTCGTGAACTGGACCCGCCGCGGCATGGCCCCCCAGGCCCCCGTGCCCGAGTTCATCGCACGTGCGCTGGGCGAACGGCTCGGCCGGCCCGTCGACATCGCCGAGATCGGCATGAAGACGGTGCGCAAGAACACGGCGGAACTCGGGTTGGATTTCCCCCGGGACACCGCCGAAGCCGTTCGGCACGCCGTGAGTTTCTGGAGCACCGTGGAACACCTGGACCGCCGCGACTTCCTGAACAAGGCCTTCGCCGTCGGCGCGTACTCGACCCCCGTCACCCGCTGGCTCGGCGTCCCCGCCGACCCCGGCGCCGGACACCACGGCAGCGGCAAGGTCGGGCACCAGGACCTGGCGGAGCTGTGGCAGGCCGCCGACGAAGCGCAGCGGTGGGATTCGAAGTACGGCGGCGGGACCTGGCGTGCCTCCTCGATCACCCACTGCCTCACCCGGCGGGCCGTCCCGCTCCTGCACGGCTCGTACACCGACGAGGTCGGCAGGGGCCTGTTCGCGGTGACCGCAGAACTCGCCCGGGTCGCCGGGTGGAGCGCGGTCGATACCGGGCACCACGACGTCGCGCAGCGGCACTTCATCCAGGCCCTGCGGATGGCCAAGGCGGGCGGCGCGGTGGACATCGGCTGCCACGTCATGGCGAACATGGCCCTCCAGGCCCTGCTGCGCGGCTACCACCAGGAGGCCATCGACATGGTCCAGGGCGCCCACGACCGAGCCCGCAGCCGGGCTGGCAAGCGGGTGCTGGGGTTCGCCAAGCTCATCGAGGCCCGCGCCCACGCCAAGGCGAACGACGCGCGGGCCGCCGCCGCGGCGCTTGCTGCGTCCGAGCGCTGCCTGCAGCAGGCGGACCGCGACGCCGACGAACCGGCGTGGATCCGGTACTTCACCCACACGCGCCTGGCCTCGGACGCCGTCGAGGTCCACCGTGACCTGCGCAACCCGGCCGCGGCCTGGCGGTGGAACGCTCAGGCCGACGCCATGGACCCGGACAGCTTCGCCCGCTCGGTCGGCCTGCGCCTGACGGTCCTCGCCACCACCCACCTCCAGGAACGCGACCTCGACCAGGGCCTCGCCGCCGGACACCGGGCCATCGACATCCTGGGCCGCGTCGCCTCCGCCCGCGCCCGCGACTACGTCGCCGACATCACCACGACCATCACCCCCTGGCACCGCGAACGCCCCGTCGCCGAGTTCCTCCACCGGGCCCGCACCGAACTCGCTCTCGTCACGTGAACGCCGATGGGGCACCGCTGAGCGGTGCCCCAGCAGGTTTGGGTCGAGTGCCTGGCCGCGCACAGCCCGCCGGCGGGAGGTGCGACCGGCGCCGTCGTGGCAAGCCCATGCACTTCTTCCGCATCCAGATGATGGCCCACCGACCGGCCGCCGCGGCCCGCGCGCCGTGGACTGGCGTGTCCGGGACCGGGCTGCGGCAGTGGCTGCAGCCGATCCCGGCTCGGTTTAGCTGCGGGCTCGCTCGATTATCTGCCGGAGGCTGATGCTCTTCTTGAACGGCATACCCCATTTCCTCCTCGCCTCGGCGTATTCGGCGAAGAGGCCGGGGTTGAGCTGGGCCGAGTGGATCAGATCCTCGGTCTTGGCGAGCCGACAGGCACGGCCGCTGCGCCCAAGCCGATTTCCCACTACTTGGATTCCCCCATCAGCACCCGCCAGCACAGAAGTGCCCATGAACCGATAATCACTCTTAGTTGGCTCGGCTTCACTTAGCGTGCCGGAGTGCGTATGGTGATTCTCGGCTCGTGAAGCCACAGGATCCGTACGTTCCGACCCGTGACCGCAACGTACGCGCATGGATCCGAAGGTGCCTTGCATCACCACGACGTACTTCCAGTTCCCGCAACGTGCCTACCAGTCAGGCCACCCGCGGATCACGGGATCTCCGCGAACGGCCCGTGCCGAGGACGTTGCAATGACAACCGATCACGCCCGGAAGAGCGCTGCGCGACAGCAGGCGCGGATCTCGGGGCAGAACTATCTTCAGGCCGCTTTCAACATGGCCGCAGGGGTGCCCGCCCCGGCCCGCGGGGCAGTACAGCAGTTGGTCTTGTCCTCCGACTTCTCCGGGTCTTTCGCCGGGGTGGTGCGCGACCGGGAGTGGCTGGTCGACGTGTATGCGACCCAGGTGGGGCGGGGCCTGCCGCGTGGGCTCGCCCCGTTCGAGGCGCCGCTCCACTCGTGGGAACGGTACGTGCAGGGCGAGATCAATCGGAACCCCTTCCTTCCGCCTCTTCCTCCAGGGGCCGCTCCGCCGCTGCGGGAGTATCAGCAGGATCAGGTCGCACGGCTGGTGGCCGCGTGGCGTGAGAAGGCTCCCGGCTACCTGTGGGCTTTGCCGACCGGTTCCGGGAAGACGCCGATGGCCGTCAGGGCGGTCTGTGCGGCAGCGGGGCGGACACCGCAGAGGATCCTGGTGGTGACGCGGCTTTCCGTGGTTCCGGCCTGGCGGGCGGCCATCGACCGTTTCGCCACCAGCCGACACCAGTGGGTGGTGATCAACCCCGAACGCCTGTGGCGGCTGCTGCGCCACCCTGAAGCCCGCCTGCACCGGATGCCCACGGACGAAGCGGCGAATCTCGTCGCCCATGAGGGCGTATCGCGGGTGGACTGGGACACGGTCATCGTCGACGAGTGCCACATGCTGGTCAACTCCGAATCGAGACGGACCCGGACCCTCCAGCGCCTGCTGGTCCGCAGCGACGGGGGGCACGCGTTCGCCATGTGGGCGTCGGCCACGCCGTTCTCCGAGCCTGAGGAGAGCGCCTACCTGGCCAGGCTGATCGCCCACGCGGCCGGTGTGCGGCCCCCCGCAGAGGAGGCGGACTACCGGCTGTGGCTCAAGGAACTGGGGGGCCTGCGGCTGAACAACGACCGGCGGGGACGCTGGTACCACCGGTCCAACCGCGCAGATGTGACCCGTCTCAGAGCCCTGCTCTACGAGTCGGGGGTGGGTTCCGCGGCCACTGCGGCGGACCTGAAGCTGCCCGAGCAGGAACGCGACGTCGTGCCCATCCAGCTGTCCGAGACCGACCGAGTCCGCTACGAGCGGGCCTGGGAGGAGTTCCGGCGCTCTGAAGGTCTGGCCGTGTTCGCCGACGCAGCTCCGGGGGCCTATCGCGTCGAGGCGCTGCGCAAGGTGCAGAAGGCGTCGTTGGTGAAGGCGCCGTACGTGGCGGACATCGTCGTGGAGCAGGTGCGTCAGGGCCGGCAGGTCGTGGTGCCGATGTGGTTCGTGGAGTCGATCGAAGAGGTGGCCGTGTGGATCGCGCGGGGGCTGCGCAAGGCGGGCCTGGAGGAACGGGTGGTGGCAATCACCGGGCGGCAGGTGGAGCTGCGGCAGCGCAAGCGGGTGGCGTTCCAGCGCGGTGAGGCGCTGGTGGTGGTCCTCAACGCGTTGGAGGGCATCAACCTGCACGCCGGCGAGGCCGACACCGACGGCAAGGGGACTCGTGCCACCTCCACGCCGCGGGTGTGCGTCATCGCTGATGTCCTCACCGGTGGCAAGCGTGCCCTGCAGGCCGAGGGTCGTACCCAGCGCGATGGCCGGTCCGCTCCCGTGATCTACGCGTACGCGGCCGGAACGGGAGAGGCGCCGTGGACGGCGGCGACGTTTCGGTCGCTGTCGAACACGCTCGCCCTGAGCACGAACGAGCGGGACTCGGCGATGTTCGCCTGCCTCGCGGATCAGATCATGCCGCAGGAGGAGGCGTGAGCATCGACTCGTTCAGCCTCGCCCACGAGCGGTGGTTGCCGGTGCGGGACCAGGACGGTGAGCACTTCGCGGTGTCGGGGTGCACGGCCTTGGAACAGGCCGGTCGCCTCATGCTGGCCGTGACCGATCCGCTGGAGTACGCAGCCGTGCTCCGATTCCTGGTCGCCGTCCTCTACAGCAGCGGGGCAGCACCGGGCTCGCAGGAGGAGTACGCACTGCGGTGTGCCGGCTCCGTCGCCGTCGACTGGGCGAGAGCAGCGCAATGGCTCAGCGCTCACGCCTGTGATGTCGACGTCCTTCACCCGCTGCGGCCGCTGTTCCAGGACTCTGCTCTGCACGCGGTGGACCCGGTGCACGCGCTTCCCGTCCGTTACCTCGACCACACCTCCGCCGGCGCGTCGGGACGGCCCCTGCTGGGGGATCACCGACATCTTCATGCCGACCTCCCGGCGCTGGAGCCCGCGCGAGCCGCCCTACTGCTGCTGACTCAGCAGGTGTGGGCGATCGCGGGCCGTCTGCGTTGCTCGGCTGCCGTCTACGGGCCTGGCTCGAACTACGCCTCGGGCGCGGCCGCGTGCGGGAGCCTGATCTGGTTGCCGCACGGCACTCTGGCCGACGCCCTGACCTGGCGCACGGTTCCGGCTGCTGAGCGGGGGGAGGCGAACTGGACGTACCGGGCCAGAGGGGGCCCCAAGGAACGCCTGGAGCCGGCCGGGGAGCTGGATGCCCTGACGTGGATGCCACGGCGCGTACTGCTCGTCCGGGACGGCGACGGCCGTGTCGGACGAACCCACTTCGTCCAAGGCTGGCACCGCGCAGCGGTGAGACCCGGAGCAGCGGGGGCCACGGACCTGCTGTTCACCAACAACGGCAAGAGGCTGCCGTGCACCGCCCTGATCACGCCCGAGGATCTCGTACCGGTCGTCGACCGGTGGTGGCAGGCGGGCGAGGGATCCCTTCCGGCGCGGATCCGCGCGGTGATGCGGCAGACCGGGCACGCCCCATCCGCCATGCGTGTGGTCGGCATCGCGACGGACCAGAAGAAATACCTCCACCTGCGCGACGTGCGGGTGCCGGGAGAGCTCCTCACCGACGAACGGGCGGCCGGCGCCGCCGAACTCCTGACCTCCCTGCGGTACGCAACGCACGGCCGGCACACCCTGCCCGACCTGTCCGGGGCTCGTCTGCTCACCGACCCCACCTTCCTCCACGCCGACACGCTCGAACGCGCCCGCCTCACCGCCGACGCCCACCGGGCCGTCGCCCCCTCCCCCGGGGCGAGAGCCGTCGATCGCCACACCCTGAACCTCTTCCTGACCGGCCGTCTCGTCCAGAAGGAGCCCGGCGTGACTTCCTTGTTCGTCACCGCAGACACCCCAGCGCCCAGCGAGCTGACGCCGGGCGAGCAATTGGAGAAGCGGCTGCACGGCATCCGCGCGGGCACACACGGCCGCGGCCTGCTGGGTCAGATGCGGCTGTGGGCCGCAGCGCCGCACATCCCCAACCAGGCCAGCGAAGCGGTCACCCGGGGGCTTCCCTCCGGCTATCGGGCGGCCGCGATCCTGACCGCCGCGCTCTACGCCACTCACGCCCAGATGCACTTCGCGTCCTTCGGGCGTACGCCGCTGCCGCGCCTGATGCGCGCCTTCGGCAGCGGGAGAGGTTTCGGTCCCCAGCACGGCCCCACCGAGACGCAGATGAAGCACCTCCTGGCCACCACCCGGCCGGCCCTGTTGCTACCGACCCTGACCAACCTCGTCCGCTACGCCGCCGCCCACGAGATGACACCGTCGTGGTCGGCACTCACGGACGACCTGTCCGCGTGGAACGCGGCGACCCGCGACCGCTGGGCAGCCATGTTCTACACCAGCCAGCCCCTTGCCGAGCTCGCCCAGATCGGAACCCGCTCCTGATGGCCCTCACCGACATCGAAGCCGACCCGCGGCTCATCGACACCACCGTCCATGACGGCAACTTCGTCGTCGTGCACATCCTCACCACCTACACCGGTGTTTCGTTGAACAGGGACTTCTCCAACCTGCCCAAGAGCATCCAGTTCGGCGACGCGCTCCGGATGCGGGTATCCGCCCAGTCCAAGAACCGTGCCATGCGTACGTTCTTCCGCCATTACACGGGCGAGTCCGTCCAGGCCACCGCCCGATCCCGGCTCCTGCCCCAGCAGACCGCCCGGCACCTGCAAGCCTTGGGCCATGATCCGGAGGAGGCACGGGTCCAGGCCGCACTGATCGTGGCATCAGCGGGCATGCAGATCGACAAGGCGAACACCGAGCGCACCCGTGTCACCACCTACACGACCGTCCAGACCCCCGAGCGGCTCGCCGCTCTGGGCTCCGAGCTCTGGGACGAGACCGGCGAGGCACGCAAGAAGATGGGCCAGGCCATCGACAAGGCGAACGCCAAACGGGCCAAGACGTCGAAGTCCGGCACCGAGGGGGAGGACACGGACGCGAACACGGAGACCTCAGGAGGCCGGAAGGGCCCCGAGACAGCCGGCATCGAGGCTCCGAAACTTCCGCAGCACATCGTCGGACGCGCCACTGCGGCCTTCGCCCCCGGCACCGTCGCCGAACTCGCCATCTTCGGCCGGATGCTCGCAAATGTGCCCGACGGCACCATCTACTCCGCCGCCCAGGTCGCCCACGCCTTCAGCGTCGACCCCCTGGCCATGATCACCGACGACTGGACCGCGAAGGACGACTGGCAAGACCTCGGAGTATTCGGAGCGGCCGGCAAGGGCACCACCTACCTCGCCTCCGGCACGCTCTACCAGTACGCCGCCCTCGACCGCCGGGCCCTGCGCCGCACCCTGGCCAAAAGCGCCACCCCTGACGAGACCGAAGCCCTCGCGCGCCTGGCCGAACAGCTCTTCGTCACCGCGCTCGCCTACGCGACGCCCTCCTCCGCCCGCTCACGCACCGGATCGGCGGCCTGCCCCACCCTGACCATCGCCGCCGCCACCGACTACCCCCTCACCGCGGCCGCCTGCTTCGAATCCGCCATCGAAGCCCCCGCCGCCGTCACCGCCGCCCATCGCCTGACCACCTACCTGCGCCGAGCTCAGCGCCACACCCCCCTCACAGGCGGCATCTGCCGCTGGCTCCCCCCCGCCGACGAGGACTGCCCTGCCCTGCCCACGGTCCTGGCCTACGAGGACGACTGACATGCCGACCGCCCTGGTGCGCGCGTCCGCCCCCATGCAGTTCTGGGGCTTCCAAGAATGCTACGAAGCACACTCCGACACTCTGAGCCGGCCCACCAAGTCCGGGATCATCGGCCTCGTCGCCAACGCCCTCGGCCACGACCTCGACGACGACATCTCCCACCTGGCCGCACTACGCTTCGCGGTCAGGGCCGACCGGCCCGGCCACCTCGAACGCGACGACCAGACCGCTGGTGGCGGCGACTTCCCCCTGGACATCCTCACCGCCACCCGCGACCCCCGCCTCGCGGCCGACCCGAACCGGTTCCGCTACACCGCTCCACGCAAAGTCGACCCGGTCACAGGCGCCTCCTGGGACGCGGGCTTCCGGAAAACCGTCATGGGCGACAAGACCTACGTCATCGACGGCTCCTTCCTCGCCGGCCTGACCGGACCGGCCCCACTGATCAAGGCAATCGACCAAGCCCTCACCCGACCCGCGCGACTCCTCTACCTCGGCCGCCGTTGCTGCCCGCCCGCCCACCCCATCGCCCACGGCACCACCCACCACGAACACGACTGGCCCGACCACATCCCCCTGCTGTCCGACTCCACCACGGATCACCCCACCGTCTGGGAAGAGACCGACACCACCACAGCACCGGGCCTTGCCGAACAACCCCCTACCACCTACCGACGTCGAGACCACCGCAACCTCGCCCTGCACACCCGGATCGCGACCCCACCCCCCGCACCCCAGGAATCCGACCGATGACCATCCACACCCACGACCTGCTCTCCTTCGGTCTTCCCGACCCCCAACACGCCGTCCTCACGGTCTGGCGCAGCGCCCTCGCCCTCTCCCCACGCACCGCTGCCGCCTGCCACGACGCCTACCGCATGCACCAACTCGTCGAGACCGGCCTCGGCACCGTCACCACCACCGGCAACCGCCACGGCCGCACCCTCTACGCCGCGGCCCGCGCCCCCGCCACCACCCCCAAGCACCCCCGACAAGCACTGACCGCCGGCCGGCCCCACACCCTCCTCGTTCAGACCCTCTCCCCACCCGACTGGACCACCCACCAGAACACCGGCCTCATCACACACGCCACCACCCAGACCGTCCACCAGACCTGGACCACCGGCGACAGCGTCGAGATCCGCACCATCGCCAGCCCCCTCGTCACCAAGAACAACGAAGACAAGAAGCGCATGCGTGTCCCGCTCAAACACCCCGCCCAATGCGGGGCCTGGCTCCACGAGCGCCTCACCAGAGCCGGATGCCAACTCGCCCCCCACGACATCACCATCGACACCCCCGAAACCACCCACCAACGTGGCCAGACGCTCACCCTCCGCCAATTCCACGCC
Source organism: Streptomyces sp. NPDC097619 (assembly GCF_040302735.1). Lineage (NCBI taxonomy): Bacteria > Bacillati > Actinomycetota > Actinomycetes > Kitasatosporales > Streptomycetaceae > Streptomyces > Streptomyces sp. NPDC097619. The sequence continues at coordinate 15,754 of NZ_JBEOSD010000051.1, forward strand.
ACAGCAACACTCCACGACCCCCACGCCTTCACCCACCTCCTCACCAAAGGCCTCGGCCACCACCGCGCATGGGGAGCAGGCCTCGTACTCGCCAGAAAGACAGCAAAGAAATGACCAAGCCACCAGAATCCCGCACGTCACGAAGAGCATCACCCCTGCGCCAGGGGATGAACGGGACCTCGGAGCCGGCCTGCACCGCATGCTGTCGCGTCACCCCTGCGCCAGGGGATGAACGGGCCCGATTTGCCGTCGTGTGTGCCACGCCGAAGCGTCACCCCTGCGCCAGGGGATGAACGGGCCATCAGCCGGAACGCCAGCGCTTTGATGTGACGTCACCCCTGCGTCAGGGGATGAACGGTCGAGGAATCCGTCCATGGGCAGCTCTTCCATGTGTCGCCCCTGCGCCAGGGGATGAACGGCGGTAGACCGAGTTGGCCTACAGGCTGGCGAAGTGTCGCCCCTGCGCCAGGGGATGAACGGGTGGTCATGGTCCACGCGGACCTGGGCGAGGAGTGTCGCCCCTGCGCCAGGGGATGAACGGCTGTGAGAGATCCGCACCTAGGAGGAGGCGGTGTGTCGCCCCTGCGCCAGGGGATGAACGGTACATCTACAGCTCGCCCGTGCAGGTCGTGAAGTGTCGCCCCTGCGCCAGGGGATGAACGGGGCGCCGCCCAGGAGTCGAAGTCCTCGATCCCGTGTCGCCCCTGCGCCAGGGGATGAACGGCCATGAAGAGAGGCGAAACGGTCCACGGCAACGTGTCGCCCCTGCGCCAGGGGATGAACGGGCCCCAGCGGGCCAGCAGGCAGACACAACGCGCTGGTTGTCTGGCCCGATTGACCGTATTTCCGGGTGGGCCTACTCGGCGGTACGCCTAAAGGGAGTACCCCGCCGGTTCCGCTCAGCGCTGTGGCGGTTTGCGGGTCTGGCTCTGCTCTGTCCCCCGGCGGAGGTGGCCAGCTTGCTCTGCTGCGGGAGTCCGCTTCTTCGGGCGCTTGCCCGTCGTCGACCGGCTCCGGGCGGCAGCCGCGGAGACCCTGGGCTTCTGGGGCATCGGTTTGTCCAGGGCCTCACCGAGCTTGCGCATGGCGGGGATGTCGGGGAGGTCCCCGGGGCCGTCCCCGCTCGGCGGTGGACCGCTGGAGCCACGGTAGGGTCCCGCCGCGTCTGCGAGGCGCACCAGGACGTCGGTGCCGGGGTGCGGGGTGCCGCCGCGGAGGCGGTCGGCTGCCGCCTGGGCCCATCCGGCGATCTTGTCGCATGCTTGGGCCGCCAGCTCCCGCAGGAAGCCGCGAGCTCGCTGGTCGTCGAGCAGCCGGTCCAGCCGTTCGCCTGCTCGCTGCCTGATGGTGGTCACCAGGTGCCCCAGGGCTCCACGCACTGTCTGGATGCGCTGCCACTCCGCAAGGTCTCGGAGCAGGTCGGCCTGGGAGTCGGCGTGTTGGAAGGCGGCGTTGACCTTGTCGGCGCGTTCCTGAGGGCTTTCGGGGCCCGCGGCGGCGGGCGCGGTCGGGGGCGCCGGTGCTTCCTGGGCAGCGTCGGCGAGGAGGGATTGCAGGGTGAGCAGGTGGGGGCGTACGTCGTCGAGCAGGTCGGCGGAGTTTCCGTCTGTCACCACGTCGTCCCATGCCGCCTGGAAGTTCGTGAAGTTGGCCAGGAGGTCGGGCTCGGGCTTGTTCTCGGGCTGCGCGGGGTCGAGGGCGGGCACTGGGAGGTCGGGGGTGCCCCAGAGCGGAGCGGGCTCCGCCGGGGCCGGGGGTTCCTCCTCCGGCCCCCGGGTCGTGGCCGGAGGGGCTTCAAGGTCGGGTTGCGCTGCGGGTTCCGGCTGAGTCGGGGGTTCGGAGGCTGCGGGCTCGGGAGGCTGCTGAGTGGTCTCGGCGACCGGGGCCGGGGTCGTCTCGGGCTGGGCGGTGGCTTCTTCGCGGCGGGCTCGTTCCTGTTCGTCTGCGGCGGCGGCCGCGACGGTCGCCTGGAGCCGTTCTTGAAGGTGCCAGACGTCGACGAGGGCATGGGCGAGGGGGAAGGCGAGGCCTGCCCGGATCGCGGTGGACGGGGACGGTGGCAGGGCGGCCCGCCAGTCGGTCACGGCCTGCTCGACGGCGGCCAGGTCGGCCGCCATCATCCGGGATCCCCGACCGTCGGAGTCGGCGACCGCCGCGAGGCGGGTGGCGAGCTCGGCGTAGTGCGGGTTCCGGGCGTAGGCGTCCGACAGCTGTTGGACGGCTCCTGTGATGCTCTGCATGTGGTGGGCGGCGAAGACTCGGAGGTCGCCGCGGACCTCTTCGGCGCGGGCCTGGGCCGTGTCGCCGGGGGCCGGTACGACCGGGTTTCCGAGGGGTGCGCCGGTGGCTGCCGCGTACAGGGTGGCGGCGTGCTCCGCGGCGGTCTCCGACCAGTCGGTTGGCGGGGTCAGGTCCGGTGGATCCATCTCCATCCGGGAGTACCACTGCCCGTTCTCCAGCTGGCGAAGGGTGGCGATGACCTGGCCTTCTCGGCTCAGCTGACCATAGGAGCCTTCCAGGAAGAGCATGTGCCGATCGTCGTCCGGAATCGCGAACGTCTCGCCGGTGCCGAAGTCGTCGCCGTCGACGATCTCCTTCTCCGGCACCAGCATGTCGCCTTCCTCGCGGACCGGTTCCTCGGCGGCGGGTGCGGGACTGGTCATCGCGGACTCCTGCGCGGGGTCGGGATCGGTCTGAGCGACGGGTGGGGTCGTGGACGGGTCGTGGGGTAGTGGGCGGGACAGCAGCCGGGTGCGTGCCTCGGGTGTGGCGAGGGCGAGTACTTCCTCGCGCCGGCCTTCCCTGCCCAGGTAGGTCCAGAGGAGGTGTTCGGAGGCGCCGTCGGTGACCAGCGGGTCGGCCGCAAGGGCGAAGGCCGCTCTGAATGCCTCCGGGCCGGCGTGTGCGGCGTGGAGAAGGATGTCGTTCTCAACCGCCGCGGTCACCAGCCATGCGGCGACGTCGTCCACGCTGGGCGCCATGCTGTCGCGGAGGCTGTCGCGCACGACGACGATGAGCGCAGGGCGCACGCGGTCGCTGCTCCAGGCGTCGGCGAGGGGGCCATCGGGCAGCTGCTCGCCGAGCCATGCCGCGGTCTCTTCGTCGGAGACCAGCTGTTCCGTCAGCCGGGCGGCGCGCACCAGCATGGGTGTCTGCACCGTGACGGGCAGTGGCAGGCCGGGGACGTCCGCCGTCGAGATGTCGGGCAGCACGAGGACGTTCACGGTGTCGCCGGCTTCCACTCGGGCGACGACCTGTCCCTCGGCTCCCTCCCGGAGTCCGAGGGTGAGCATCGGCCCCCGCTCCGGCTCCGGGCCGGGTGCGTCCGTGGCGGCGGGCCCGGAATCAGGCTGCTCGGCCTTCCCATCCGTGGCCGGGGGGTGGACCGGCTCCGGGGTCGCCGTTGTCTGCGGTTCCTCCCCGCTGTCGGTGGTGTCGGGCAGGGCCTCGTCGGTCGCGGGCGTTGCGGCCTCCAGGGCGGCCGTTGGCGTGTTGGGGGTGGGTGTCGGGGCAGGCGATGTCCGAACGGCTGGCGCCGTGGTGTTCGTCTCGGGTTGTTGCCGTCCGGGGGCATCTTGGGGAGCTCCGAACAGTCCCAGTTGCCCGTCCTCCGCGGCCTGATCCGTCGGCGAGGTGTCGTCCTGGGCTGCCGTCTCGGCCCAGGCGCCGTCGCGGAAGGTGTAGCCGATCTGCTGCCCTGAGGCGTGGCTGCGGAGCCAGGGGACGATCTCGTCCGGGTCCTCGAAGGTCCGCAGCCTCTTGGGCGACTGGCCCAGCGGAGCGTCCTGGGCGACCGAGTACTTGGTGCGGCGGTGTTCGAGCGAGGGCATGAAGAGGATGTAGGTGGCTCCGGGCAGGGCGATCTCGTACCGGCCGTCCCATTGCCCGACGTACCTCATGGACTCACCCTCGACGAATCCCCATCCCGTCTCGGACGCATCGGCGGAGGCCGGAGCCGTCTCGACGACGGGAGAGACCTCCGGCGCCGGAGCGGGGGGTTGGTCGCGGCCTGGCTCGGTGGAGGCCCCCTTGCCCGCGTCGGCAGCCGTGGAGGGGCTTGCTCCCGCCGTGGTCGAGCTTTCGGCCGCAGGCTCGACCAGGGTGTCGGAGGGAGCGGGCTGGGGATCGCTCTCGGCGGCCGGCTCGGGCCGCGCCTGGGGCTCGGGTGTCGTCTGGTCGGCGGCGCTGTCGGCGGCGGGGGCGGGCTGTTCTGCCTGCCGGGCGAGCTCCGCCATGGTCGCCTGCGTGCGCGCCCCGAGCATGTGCGCCGCCGCGTAGAGCCTCTGGAGCGGGTCGAGGAGTTCGGTGTCGACGACCGGCTCCAGGGCCTGGCTCCAGGCGGCGACGGCGTGGATGCGGCGCAGGATCTCGTCCGCGCCGCCCGACGCCTCGCCGCGGAGGGCGCCCTCCGCTCGCGCGTAGGCGACGCGGAGCTCGGCGATGGGGTTGTCCAGCGTGCCGAATCCGCTGGGGCGGGCGTCGTAGTCCTGCTGGATGTAGGCCTGGACGACCGTGTGCTCACTCCACCGCCCGTAGGCGTCGGACATCCGGTCGACGTCCTGTGAGATGGCGGCTTCGTCGGCGTACGGCGGAGCGTCGAAGAAGGCCGGCACCTGATCGAAGTCGGGTGGGGTGATGGCGAGTACCGGCAGCCGGGCGGGCGCTGCGAGAGCCTGTTGCCGCTCGTCGCGGCGGGCGTAGACGACGACGGTCCGGCCGGCGGCCGCGAGGACGCGGACGGCGGTGTCGACGCGGTCCTTGCGAGTGGACACCTTCCAGGTGCGGGGTAGGTAGTAGCCGCCGACCTTCCGGGACTGCTTGAAACCGCCGGCCGTCCACAGCGCCGCCTTGGCGGTCGCGTCCTCCGGGGTGATGCCGACGACGAGGGTGTCGTCGCCGTTGTGCAGGATCCAGACCGGGTCCCGGCCCTGGTCGTCGGGGGCGGGACGGTGGACGTCGACGCCGTAGACGACGGCGTGGTGGTGGGCCATGCGCTTGGCGACGACCGCGGCTTCGGCGGTGCCGCGGACGGTGTCGCCCTGGACGTCGCCCAGGTGCTTGTACTTGGTGTAGCTCCACTGCGCGATGCCGACCTGCTCGCCGGTGCTGTCGTAGAGCATCACCGTCCGGCCGGTCTCCAGGTACGTGTATCCCTCGGCGCCCGGCACCGGCTCGGTGGGCAGCGGCTCGGGCTCCGGCTCGGGTTCCGCGTTTGGCGCGGGCGGGTCCGTCTGGGTCTGCGTGGTGTCGGTGTCCTGCGCGGCGGGCGCCGGCGGCGGCCCGTACCGGTCCCGGGATGCGGCGAGTTGCTCGTCGCTCGGCGGCGGGCCCTCGCGCAGGGCGACGTACAGGGCATCGAGGGCCCCGGCGCGGGCATCGGTCTCCGTGTCGCGGCGGAAGTGGATCTCGGCGTCGAGGCGGCCGTAGGCCCACGCGGGCAGGGACGGGGAGCGGGTGGCGGTGTCGTGGGCGACAGCGGCGTCGATCCAGGCCGGGAGCTCCTCCCACAGGATCGTGGTGGAGACGTCGCGCTGGGCGATGGTCAGCCCTGTCCCGTTCGTCGACACCTGCACCTCCCCGTTGCCGCGCAGGGCGGGCGGCAACGAGCTGGAGGTGTCGGCGTAGTACGCGGCGGCGGGGGCCTGATGCTGCTCGGCGATCCATTCGCGAACCCGCTCGGTTGGGACGGCGTCAGGCGTGGCGCTGGGCGGCTGGCCATCCACCGCGACGGCGCTGACGAGGTCCAGCATCTGCTCTTCGCTGAGCACGGCCCGGATGGCCCATCCGGCGGACTGGTGGGTGCGCGCCGCCTGCGGGCCGCTGATGTGCCCGACCATCACCCTGCCGCCGAAACCGTCGACCAGGCTCTGGAGGGTGGGCTCGGGCTGCGAAGCCACGTCGGCCTCCGGGGCAACCGGAGCCGGAACGGGGGCGGGGGTAGGTGTCTCAGCGGTCCGCCGCAGCTGCTCGTAGGCGGCGGTGGCGGCCGCGGCGTGCAGCTGTTGACGGTCCAGGTAAGCCTCTTCGCCGGCGCCGAAGTAGCGGCGGGCCCACTCCGGCCACCCGGCTGTGGGGTCGGTGTATCGGTCCATCAGCCAGTCCTCGGCCCAGTCGGCGAAGACGATGGCGAAGTTGGGGGCGTCGTTGGCGCGCGCGGCCTGTTCCAGCCGTTCGACGCCGGCGGCTCCGTCGAGGATGGTCCGAAGGCCTTCGTTCCACAGCTCCGGGTCGGTCAGTCTCCGGGCGGCGGCCGCGGGCTGCGGTGCCGAGGCGGGTTCGGGGGTCGGCGAGGCGGGTGCCGGCTGGGTTGCGTCGGCGGCGGTCGTCGTTGTCCGTGACGGATCCGGCGCGGGGGCGGCGAGGGCGCGGGCCTGCTGCCGGACGGCGGCCGCGGCTTGTCCGTGGAGCACGTCCTGTGAGGCGTAGGCGCGTTCGTCGAGGTAGGCGAAGACCCAGTCCGGCCGGTCGCCAGCATCGGACCCGTACCGCTGTTCCACCCAGGCCCGGGTCCACTCGCCGAAGGCTCCGACGAAGGCGCTGTCGTCGGCATCACTCTGTGCCCACCGCATCACATCGGAGTCGGCGAGCGCGGTGTCGGTGAGCGCTTGGAGGGCTTCGGCGAACCGGTGCGGGTTCTCCAGGTGGGGGCGGAAAGGTTCGTCGGCGGGTGCGGGGCCGGTGGCCCGGACGGTTCCGACGATCTGGCCCTCGCTACGGACGACGGCGGAGCCGCCCGCCGTGGCGACCAGGACGGCGGCGTCGTGCATCGCCATGTCCGCCTCGGACATCTCGGCGCCGGCGGCACCGGGGTCGAACTGCGGACCCGACTGGCTCTCGCGCCCGGACGCGACTGCCGCGTCCGAGATCTGCGCTTCGAGCGCGGCTCGGCGGGCCCGGACCGCCTCCAGTTCGGCGTGTTTGTCGAAGGGGCGCCCGAGGTGGGGCCGGGTGTCCTCCAGAGCCGTGCGCATCTTGGCGACCTTGACGCGGAGCTCCTCCGGGGCGGTCACCGCAGCGTCGGCTGCTTCCCCCAGCGCCTTGGTGATGCGCCAGGTCTGCCCCTTGCCGAACCAGGGCAGGTTCAGCCGGACGTCGACCTGGTGCCGGCCGGGGATCACCAAGTGCGCGTACGACTCGTACGCCACGTTCCCGAACTGCTGTTTGCGGTGCCAGGTGAAGCCGATGTTCAGGCCTCGCCAGGTGTATCCGGCGCTCAGGTCCAGGGTGGAGCGCGCGCCCTGAGCGGACTGGGCGAGCGCGGCCGGAACGTCGTCCGGCTGGACCAGGCGGCCGTCGGCGGTGCGCCATGTGTCGTCGGCGGCCGCGGTCACCGCGTCGGCCATAACCTGCATGGGGGCCAGATCGCGTTCGGCTTGGCTGATCTCCTGGCCCAGGATCTCGACCTTGCTCTGCATGCGGCGCTGGGCCTGGCGGTGGCCGTCGGCCGCGTTCAGCAGAACCTGGAGCTGGCCGTTGACGTCGGCCAGCTCCATCAACAGCGGGTTACCGGCCACGATCGCCTTGGCTGCGCCGAAGCCCGCGCCGACGGCGTCGATCTCCTCGATGACGCGGCCGACCCTGTGCCCGGACAGGATCTGCACGACGGGTTTCTGCTTGCGTTCGAGCTGTTGGAACATATAGCTGTCGAAGGAGTGCAGCGCCAGGTAGCGCAGGAACGTGACCGGCTTCCCGAGCTTGATCATCTTGTTGCCCGGACGGTCGAGTCGTCCCTCGCGCTGCTCCCATTCGTCGGGCCGGTGTGGCGGGTCGACGTGGTGCAGGGCGACGCCGCGAGGCTGGACGTTCACGCCCGTACCGCCCTTTTGGGAGGACATGAACAGCACGTTCACCTTGCCGGAGCGGGCGTTGGTGAACAGCTGTTCCTTGGCGAGGTCGCTGTTGTAGTCGTGGATGAACTTGATGCGCTCACGCGGGATGCCGGGCAGTCCTTCGTCCGGGAGTCCGTCGATCAGGCCGCGGCGGATCTTCCCGTAGACCTGGCTCCCCCTCTCCTTGCCCGGGGTGCCCAGGTCGCAGAACAGCAGCTGCAAGGCGCCCTCGACGTCTTCCGGGTCGCCGGGGAATTTGAGGTTCTTGGTCTGGTGGTGGATCTCCAGGACGTTTCTGACGACGGCGCCGACCTTGCCGGGGCCGTCCGGGGTCATGCCGACCAGCTCAAGGTCCAGGGCGGCCTTCCGGCCGTCCGTGATGACGTTGAGCATGTTGTCCTGCCACGGCTTGACCTTGCCGCCCTGGATGTCGTCGATGCGGCCGGAGATCCCTTCGACGTAGCGGATCAGGTTCGGGGTCGCTTCGATCTCCACGAAGCGCTCTTCGCGCTCCGGCCGCTCGATCTGGAAGGACTCACGGGGTCTCAGCTCTGCGACTTCGTTGAACAGAGCGATGGCTTCGTCGGCGTTGACGTAGTCCACCGGCCGCCGCTTGAGCCGGAACGAGACCCCGTCCACGCCGACCTCGGGACGGGTCTCGAAGTTGATGTGGTTGGCGGCCCAGGCGTCCGGGGTCCCCAGCCCGAGCTGCTCCATGCGCTTGGGCATCGTGTAGTGCTTGAAGACGTACATCTCGCGCACGCTGTTGCTGATGAATGTGCCGCTGTAGAGGGCGACGACGTTGTCGCGGCCGGTGCGCTCGCGGGTGACGAGGATCTTCAGGTCCAGGTCGGTGGCCCGCTTGGACGGCTTGCCCAGCGACATGCCCTCCGTCGTGGCCGGCAGGGCCAGGTTTTTGAACAGGTGCGCTTCGTCGATCTGGAGGAAGTCGACCCCCAGGTTCTCGAAGGTGACCCCGGCGTCGACGGCTTTGGACCGCAGGTCGGAGGCGCGGGCGTCGAACCGGTCGACCTGCTTGGCGATCTCCTTGATGCGCCGCTGGTTCGCGTCGTCGCCGTCGAGTGCGTCGAGGGCTTCCCGGTAGTCGTTGGCCAGCTCTTCCAGGTACGTCGCCTCGGTGACCGGGTGGACGCCCAGGCGGCCGAAGCTGGAGTGCGTCATGACGATGGTGTCCCAGTCGCCGGTGGCGCAGCGGGCCGCGAAGAGCATGCGGGAGCGGGCGTCCGCGAGGTCCTTCTTGCCCGCCATGAGGATGTTGGCGTTGGGGAAGAGCTTCTTGCCGTCGCGGGCGATCTGCTCCAGGAGGTGGTTGGGGACGACCACCATCGGCTTGTTGACCAGGCCGAGCTGCTTCAGCTTGAGCGCGGTCATGAACATGGTGGCGGTCTTGCCCGCACCGACCGGGTAGGGGCACAGCGAACCCTCGTCCGCGGAGAGCACGCGCTGGACGAAGTCCCACTGGTGCGCGTACGGGGTGAACTCGGGGTCGAGGCCGTCGACGGTCAGGTGGGAGCCGTCGTTCTTGCGCAGGACGGTGGAGTTGAAGCGGCGGTTGTAGTCCGCGGCCAGCCGGTCGGAGCGTTCGGGGTCCTCCCACACCCAGCTCGCGAATCGGCGGCTCAGGTCGGTGAGCTTGGTCTCGGCGAGGAGCGTCGCCTTGTCGTTGCGGACCCGCCTCGTGCCGCCCTCCGGGGTGCGGAAGGTGTCGTAGACCCGCGGGCTCTGACCGTTGAGGGCCAGGTCGAGGAGCTCGAAGGCGTCGGCCCGGTTGGTGCCCCATTCGCTGGTGGCGGCCTCGGGGACCGTCATCGGGGTGTCGACGTTCCAGGTCGCGGTCTTGGCGACGTGGACGATGTCGACGTCCACGCCGAGGAGCTCCTCGGCGAACGCCCGCACGTCCTCGACCGGGATCCAGGGGGCGCCCAGCTTGGCCTTGATGTCCTCGGGCTGAAGCGGCTCGGGCTGGACCTCCCGCAGGGCCTCCACATGGCGCTGGAGGTCCTCGCGGCCCTGCGAGAGGAGGAACTCCACCCGCTCCAGCTTGTCCACGACCGGCCCGGACAGGTACTCGCCCACGGTCAGGAGGTCGCCGGTGTCCGGCTCGACGAAGACCAGGTCCCCGAGCGCGCCGGCGACCTGGTCCGGCTCGATGCTCAGCAACCGGGCGATGTAGGGGATGTCGATCCGGTTGCGGAAGTTCAGGCACAGCGACAGAGCCGCCTCGGGACTGTCGGCCGAGGTGGGGCGCTCGATCCGCTTGTTGACCCGGCGGGACTGAAGAGCGGCTTTGGTGGCCGTCCGGGTCTCGTCGTCGAAGTCCTCCAGAGCCAGGACCGCCACGACGTCCGGGTCCCGGCGGAAGCCACCCAGCCGCGGGTAGCGGCGGCTGACGGCTGCCTCGCCGGTCTCCTCGTCGACCTCCCCCTGGACGGTGGTGAACCGGTTGATCGGGCCGTGCACGCGGACGTAGGCGTCGTAGAGCCGGTTCACCTCCGCGCGCAGCGGCTCTAGCTGCGCGTCGGGGGTGTCGTGGTCGGTCTCCGCCTCGATCAGCGCGACCGTGGCATCGCGCAACCGGATCAACTTGGGCAGTTCCTTGCCCGCGCGCGGCACGGCGACGAGCTCGCCGTCGATGACCTCGTGCGGCTTGCCCTCCACGAGGTGGAAGGAGCCTTCCTTGCGTCCGTCGTCGCGGACGGGGAACGGCAGGGTGTCCAGAGTCCAGGCCTGGGCGCCGGGGTTCACCTTCCACTCCCGCCCGGCGGCGCGGGCCCTGGTGGTGATGGCGTCGAAGGCCTCGCCGAGGACCGCGGAGAGGTCCTGGCCCTCGGGTGCCCTCACCGCGAGGGTGTGCCCGTACTGGGCGGCCCGGCCCCGCTCCCACGTTCCGAGCACGTGGGAGGGGTTCGCCAGGAAGTAGTCGTTGCACTGCTCGTCCGGCACTCCCGGTACCATGCCGGTGCCCATCCAGCTCTCGTCGATCGGCCCGTCGGTGTCGCGGCGGCGGACGACCAGGATGTCGGCCAGGACGGCGGTGCCGCCCTCGGAGAGCGCGCCGTTGGGCAGCCGAACGGCTCCCAGCAGGTCCGCGTGCTCGGCGATGGCCCGGCGGGCGGCTTCGTCGGCGGCGTCCAGCGTGTAGCGGGAGGTCAGGAGGATGGCGATGCCGCCGGGGCGCAGCGCCTGCACGGAGCGCCAGATGAAGTAGTTGTGGATGCTCTTGGTGACGGTCTTCGGTGCGGTCTTGTCGAAGACCGTGTAGTTGCCGTAGGGCACGTTGCCGAGGACGGCGTCGACGCTGTTGGACTGGAGCGAGGCGTCCTGGAGCCGGGCGTTGATGATCTCGGCGTCCGGGTGGAGCAGGGCGGCGATGCCGGCGGTCGTGGGGTCCCGCTCGACGCCGTACCACTGGACGGGCAGCCCGTCCGGGGTGTGCTTGATGAAGGTGCCCGCCCCGCATCCGGGCTCCAGGATCCGGCCCCCTTCGAAGCCGAGGCCGCGCAGGGCCGCCCAGCACGCTTCGGTGATCCGGTCGGGGGTGTAGTAGGCGGTCGGTGTGCCCTGTTCGGCCTGCCGGTACTCGCGTGGGGAGAGGAGCCGTTGCAGCTGCTCGCCGATCTCCGCCCAGGTCCCGTCACGGCCCGGCGCGAGGGCTGGGGCCAGCGGGCCCCAGCCCGGCCAGTGCCGGAGCGCCCTCAGCTCCTCCTCGGTGGGCTCCGCCTGGTCTTCACGCAGCCGCAGCAGGATCTCGATGGCGGCCACGCTGGCGCGGGCGCGGCCGATCGGCCCGAGCCGGTCCGGCTCAGGCGGCTCGGGGGCAGGGGCAACCGGCGTGATCGACATGCGGTTCTCCAAGCAGCGGGGCCCGGCGCAGCCTCAGCGCCGACGGCCCCATGGGGCGGTCGGGAGAAAGAGGGGGGCAGCAGCCCGTCAGGACGCGTAGGCGGACAGCCGCGCCTCGAACGCTGCGTCGTCGGTCTCGGGCAGCCGCTGCGGGCCGTCCTCCCGACTCGGGGTCAGTCCGGGGTGGGTCAGCACCATGTCGGCCCAGCGCGCCAGCCGGGCGGGGCCGGGTACCAGGTCCTCCCCCATGAACCAGTCGCTCATCCCCGCTTCCGCAGGAAGCCGGAGCACCCAGCCGTAGGACTCGTCCCAGGCGAGCTCGATGTCGTCGTCCTCGTCGGCGTAGGGGCCGCTTTCAGGCGGCGCCAGCGACACCACCGCAGTCCGCACCGCGGGCGGACGCCCGGTCACCGCGTGGCCCACGACCGTCAGTCCGAGTTCTGCAAGCTCCGTCACGGCCGCCTCTACATAGCACGCGTGATCTGATCGCATGGTCATGGCTTTCCCTCTCCCCTAGTCCCCATTGCTCTCCAGAGCAGCATGGGATAGCCGCTGCTCGCCCGCGGCCGCCTATCTCGGTACTGAGCGGTTCTACAGCCCCGCAGGCCACTGGTACTCCCCCGGCCCATCACATCGACCTGCGCTGACCGCTCGGCTAGGAGGCTCGGCCCGTGGGAACACACTCCATCGGAGGAGATGGATAAGGTCACTGGTACATGATCTCTACTCCCCCGTACGGCCGATCAGCATCACCACCAGGAGCGACCTGGAGCAGCGCGGGGTTGCCGGTGAGGGTCAGTGATCCCCGCTGAGCCGTTCCGGGTGTCGACGTGACGAAGGGGCTCGGATTTTTACCGGGTAAAAATCCGAGCCCCTTCTGGCGCGCTGCTGTGGTGCAGCGGCTACCTCGCCGCGAGGCCGATCAGCCGTTCGAGAACGGCGTCCCGGCGCTGCTCGTCCATGGTGGCGAAGAGCCTCTCCAGCAGGACCTCTTGTTGTCCGGGGCTGACCTTGTGCGTGATCAGAACAGCCACCTCCGCGCCGTCGTGCCAGGGGACGCGAGGCAGGTTCCTGATGTCCACGAGGTAGGGCTCGCCCTGCTCGCTGCCGGCGTCTTCAGACGTCTCCTCCGCAGCCTCGGGTCGGGGGGCCGCTACGGGCTCGGCCGCCGAATCCACGACGCCGTCCCGGCCCGTGCCCTGCGCCGGGATGTCGGTTACGGACCCTTCGGATTCGGGCGCAGCGGGCTTGGGCTGGGCCACCCGTCGGGGCTTGGGGGCCCCGGGCTCCATGGCCTGACTGGCTTCGGCCCGCATCTCATCGGCCGGCAGGCGGGCGATGCGGCGGGCGTCACGGACCTTGAGATCGCCGGTCTCCACCTTCTCCTGGAGGTCGTCGGGGAGTCGGAGCAGGGCAAGCCGCTGAGAGATCCATCCATCGGACTTCCCGAGGAGCTTGGCGACGATTCCCTGCTTGCCGTGGGCCGCGACCAGTTCCTGGATCGCCTTCGCCTGGTCCATGGGGGGCACGTCCACGCGGTGGATGTTGGCGATGAGCGCCACTTCCAGGATGGACTCCGCAGAGGCCGCAAGATCATCGTTGACGTCGATGCGGAGTGTCGCCAGGCCCGCCTCGTGCGCGGCGGCGAGGCGTCGGTTGCCGTCGATGACAACATACTCGGCGTCGCCGATGACAGCTTTCTGGTCGGGGTGGACCTGAAGGAAGGCGGCCTTGCGCACCACGGCGATGGGCTGGAGCTGCCCTCGGTCTCGCAGCGAACCGGCGGTCTCCTCGATGTCGGTCAGCTCGTCGCGGGGGTTGAAGGGGTTGTGCGCGAGTTCGGCGAGATCCACCTGGGCCGGGGGGCGCTTGCCTTCCCCGTTGATGATCTGCTGCCGGGTTCGCACCCGCCGTCGGGTGGGTTCGGAGGAGTCCTCATCCACACTGAATCCGCGGGTTACCCGCTGCGCCGCGGTCATACCGCCAGCTCCTTCGCCAAATCGCGCATCGCTCGTGCGTGCTCACTGTCAGGTGCGTACTCAAGAAGGGGGATCTCGCCGTCGGCGGCTTCACGTCCCTCCTTGAGGTCTCCGATCACCGCAAGGACGGCAGGGGTGCTGCTCTTCTCCCACTGCTCCTTGTTCTCTTCGACGAGCTTCCCGCGGCGCCGGTCGTAGGCGTTGATCACGAGACCGAGGTAGTCGATCTGGATGCGGCCCTTCCTTTCCAGGTCCTCCTTCTGCTCCTTGAGCAACTTGAAGGCCCGGTGGCTCGCCCGGTTCGCCCAGACGGGAGTGATCACGCCGGAGCGGTCCCTGAGCTCCCCGTCACGGCGCCGGACGAAGTAGAGGGCGGTGTCCATGTTCAGTCCGAGGCTCGGGGGACCGTCCAGGATGATGATGTCGTAGTCAGCCTCCAGCGGTTCGAGGGCCCGCTCCAGGGCCGACTCGCTGAAGGACACCTTCGACAGGGCCACGTCGCGGAGGAAGGCGTCGTCGGAGGCGGGGAGCAGATGGAGCCGTTCACCGAACCGCGGTTGGTCCAGCGCCACCAGGAGGTCTCGGATGTGACCCTTCGCCGAGCCCTCCATGTGCATGAGCAGGGTCTCGACGTCGTCCTCGTACATGACCTCCTCGAAGCCGAGTTCGGCGGTGAGGTGGCCTTGCGGGTCGTAGTCCACGAGGAGGACCCGCTTCCCGGACTCTGCGAGGGCCTGGGCCATGCCGGAGCTGATGAACGTCTTGCCCACGCCCCCCTTCTGGTTCGCCACTATCACCCGGACGACCGGCTGCGCGGGCAACGGGGCGGCCGGTGAGGGGTGCGCGTCGAGCCAGAGCGTCACGGCCTGCGCGAGGCCTTGGACGTAGGTGACGCCACGCTCGGCGCACGCGGTCTTGAAGGTGGCCGGCTCGCCGACGGGCAGGAAGGTTCCCCAGGTCCGGGCTCCGTCCGTGTCCACTTCCTGTACGTCAGTGGCGAGGTACCACGCCCTGATCGCGTGCTCCGTTGCATCCTGAATGTCCATTCCATGCTCGAATGCACGGATCTTCAGGAGTCTCCGTAGGCGAGGCGTGAGCGAGGTGATTAGTTTCTCTCGCTCCCCCCGAGGCGTTGGGATGCTCATGAGGCACAACATTACTAGGTTGCCAAGGAGTCAGGTGTGAAGGAGTACTCAACACACCTGCCAACCCCCGTCAGCGCGTAGCACAACATCAACAGGTGCCGCAGAAATGGCCTCCAAGTGTGGCTTGTCAGGGGCCCGGATTTTTACCGGGTAAAAATCCGGGGCCGCCTACGGACCTGTCGAACCGTCCCCGGTTCGCTAATTCAATGCACTGGAGGTCGCCTTCGCTGACACCACGACAGCAACCCCCGACGTCTCCGTCGATACAGGCCGAACAGGTCGTCAGCGTTGGACGACGGCGCGGCTGATGTCCCGGTGGATCAGCTCGACGTTGAGCCCGCGGCAGGTGAAGGCCCTGCTTGCGCCGTCGAGGCCGAACTCGGCGGCCTGCTCGACGTCGCCCGCGACGACGGCTCGCAGGGCGAGGGCAGCAGTAGCGGCCCGGTGGCGTCCGCCGGCGCACTGCGTGACCACGGTGATGGGCGCCGCGCTCGGCCCGGCGAGGTAGCCGCTGATCTGGAGTGCGGTCGCGGCGAGGACCTGGCGCACGCCCGGGGTGTTGATGACGGCCTCGCGGACGGCCTTGTCCGCTGCGGAGAGCTTGCGCAGGTCCTGAACGCGGTGCGGGTCTCGGAAGTGGTGGCGGAGGTCGAGGGCGATGGTGGCCCGCTGGAGTATGTCGGCGTGCTCGGACAACTCGGTGTCGTGGAGGCGGCCGACGGAGACGATGACGACGTCGGCGGGCGGCTGGGCGAGGACGCGGTCCCGGCTGGGGTCCCAACCAGTGCAGTGGGTGGTGGTGCGGCCGTCCTTGGTGTAGCGGACGGTGATCTGCCAGGACGGCCAGGTGTCCCGCGGCCCGTGCTCGATGGCGGTGACCACGTAGGCGGTGTCCTCGCTGCCGTGGTCGTAGTGGCCGCCGACTCGGCGGGGGCCGATCTGGAGGTTGGCCCACGCGAGGTGGCTCATCTCGAAGGCGGGTTCGTCGCCGAGGGACTCGGCTGCCGTGGAGTTGCCGCACTCGCGGCAGACCTGGAGCGCGGCGGGGCTGACCAGCCCGCAGGCGGCGCAGGTCCATGAGGGGCGCTGGCAGTCGTGGCAGGCGTCGTACGCGGGCGGGTTCTCTGCGCCGCAGATGCAGGCCCAGGCTCGGCCGGCGATCTTCGCCGCGGCGAGGTCTTCGGAGTAGGTCATGGCGTCTCCTGTGGGTGGGGTGGGTCGGACCGCCTGCCTGCGGGCGGGCGGCAGGTGTTGGGATGGGGGCTAGTCCAGGGGCATGGCGCGGCACGATTCGGCGTGCCGCTGGGCCCACTGCCGGGATCGCGCTTCGGCGTTGGTCGCGGCTTCGGTGACGGACCTGTGGATGGGCTCGCCGGAGAAGGAGTAGGAGGTGGTGTTCCACCTGTCGGTCTCGACGGTGCGGCAGCCGGTGCAGGTGCTGACGGTGTCGCGACCGAACCCGTTGTCGTCTCGGGGGCCGGTCTCGGCGACCTCGACGGTGGCGGTGCCGACGGTGAGGTAGCGGGCGATCAGCTTGGGGAAGCCGGTGGTGGTCATGGGCACCTCTGAGGAGTCGGTGTGGCTGAGGCCTGTCGCTCGTACGTCACGGGCGCGAGCCGGCGCGGCTGCCGTTGCCCGGGGGGGGTGCGGGTAGCGGGGTCCGGGGCGGATGGGGCGGGGGCGGCCGATCCTGCGGCGCGGGCGGGGCATGGCCATGTCTGTCCTCCGGGGTTCGGGGGTGGGGAGTAGTTCGCGTGTCGGTCGGGCCTGCGCGTGGCGCCGGGGCCTGGGCGGCCACGAGCCGTCGCGCTCGCCGCCGTCCGGTGGCCCGGTTCGCGAGGGCGTTGTAGGACAGCAGTCGGCACGGTCGGTTCCGGTTCCGGTAAGGGGGGCCGCGGCGGTCCGTCACAGGCTGAGGACGACTCCGGAGACCCACACGGTGAGGAGTCCGGCGGTGCTGAGGGTGAGCCAGGACAGGGCCCAGGCCCAGAGCCGAAGGCCTTGCCCTGTGGGGTCGCGAAGGTCGGCGAACGCGTCGGCGAGGAGGCTGTGGAGAGTCGTGAGGGGGCCCATGTCGGCGTACCAGCGGCCGGTGCGGTCGACCGCACCGGAGCGTTCGCCGTCGGGGTAGTGGCCGGAGTGGACGGCGGCGCGGTGGTGGTTGCTCTGGGCGTCCAGCTCGGCGGTGCCGAAGCACATCGGGCTGGTCGTGCAGCAGAGCGTGCAGCGGTAGAGGTAGCGGCGCAACGGGGGAGTCCTTGTCTGCGAGCGGGCACGGGGAACCCCCGTGCCCCGGGGCGCTGAGTGGGCTCTGGCGCCGGGGGAGACGGGGGTTCCGGTGAGTGATTAGATCGATTGGTTTCCGCAGGTCAGCATTGGTTTCTGATCGGCTTGCCATTGGATGGCCATTGGCTGTGGCGAACCGTTCAGAGCCGATGCCGGGCCGATCGTCGGCCGTTGGTTCTCCGATCGCGCGGGCCGGCCGTGCGGGGGTCAGGAGAGGCTGCTGATGGCGTCCTCGATGTCGGCGAGGTAGTAGCCGCGGGGGCTGCCGTCGAGTTCGGTGATGCGCTCCGAGGAGAGTTCGACATCGGCCTTCTGGAGGTGGCGGGCGAGGGTCTTTCCGAGTTCGCGGAGGCGCCCTCGGTCGTCGCGGTCGTCCCACTTGCCCCACTGGTCGGGGTCCTCGTCGCGGAGGTGGGTGTGGACCTGGTTCATGGTGAGGAAGGCCGGGTCGCTTTCGCGAAGGAAGGCTTCGCGGAGCAGCGCGAGGATTTCCGGGAGGTCCGGGGTGTCCTCGCCGGGGGGACTGTGCTGTGCGGAGCAGAGCTTGATGAGCTCGGTCCACTTCGGGATCAGGCCGGCTTCCGTGAGGGTGTGGGTCAGGTCCGGGAGTCCGGCCGTCGCGCGTTCGGCGCCGAGTCGGGCGGCGAGTTGTGCCGAGATTTCGCGGACCTGGTAGCGGATCGGGCGGTCGGGCATTCCGGGCAGGCCGACCCCGTAGATCTGCCCGGCGTCGTTGACGGCGGTGTGGGTGGCAGCCCGGATCAGGTCTGCTCGGTATCCCTCGGCGAGGGCTCCGCCGCCGAGGAGTTCGGTGACGTCGACCCGTCGGGATGAGCCGAGGAGCTTGGCGGACAGCTTGGGTCCGATGGCTTCGCCGAGGTGGTCCTTGGTGCCGTACTGGCTGCCGCCGTAGACCCAGATGGCTTCCTTCCGGCCGAGGAGCAGGAGCTTGATCAGGAGTGCCTTGGCCTTGGGGGAGAGCTGGGGCCACTCGTCGACGAAGACGAGCAGGGCGGGGTGCAGGGGGGAGACCTGCCACTTGTTGCCCCAGCCGTAGGCGGCGCGCAGGCGGGCGCGGGCGGTGCAGAGGGCGAGCAGGAAATTCAGGACTGCGATGATCTTCTTGCCGCTCATCGTCGCGTTGAGCGTGATCGCCGGGCCGAGGTCGCCGACTCCGGTGCCGACGGGGTCGAGGTTGAGGACGGCCGCGTCGACGGTGGACGTGGCGGCTTCGGCCAGGGCGAGCATGATTCCGGACTTGCCGCCGCCGGAGTCGGCGACCATGAGCAGCATCAGTCCGGCCAGCGAGAAGGCAAGTTCGCTGGCGTCCATGGCGACGCCGAAGTCGAAGGTGTCCGTGATCGACGCCGAGAGGGGTGCCCGGTACGGGACGGGGCCGACCAGGTCGGGGGTGAACGGGTCGGCGAGCAGCATCCGTACGGTGCAGGCCTCTCCGGCGTTCGGGTCGCCCTCGATGAGCAGGCCGTTGCGGCGCAGCCGTAGGAGGGTGATCAGGCCCTTGTAGGTCTGGTCGGCGTTGAGGTCGTCCGGGGAGCCGGTCTTGAAGGTGACGCGGGCGGACCAGCCCCACGGTTCGCGTCGGCCGTCGGTGACGGTGTCGAGGTCGCCGCCTTCGTGGAGGATGGCTCGGCGCAGGGCCTCTTCGGCCTCCTCCACGGTGGTGGCCTGGGAGATCGGGTACGGGGTGAGGTCCTCTTCTGCGGGGGTGGCGGCAGCCGGGCCAGCAGGGGCCGCGGGGTCGGCCGGGCGGGCGGGAGGTTCGAGTTCCGTCGGTCCGTACAGGTCGGCGGGCAGGGCGCGCTGGGTGAGGGCGAGCGGGTGGCGTCCGAGCCACCAGGCGGCGCCCGCGAGGACCGGGAGGGCGATCAGGCCGGCCAGCGGGGCGGCCAGGACCACGCCGATGGTGGCGGCTCCGGCGGGGAGGATGACCCCGGCGAAGCGGGCCAGGCCCTGGTGGGTGCGGTAGCTCTTGATCTGGTCGGCGGTGGGCTGCACGGCTTCGACGTCGAACGGGATGCGGGCGAGGGCCGTACCGGCGATGCGGCGGCGCTGGAGCTCTCCGGTCACGTCCTTGAGCTGGCCGGCTTCTTCACGGGTGAGGCCGAAGTCGACGGCTTCCCGGGCGAGTTTCTGGGCTCGCTTGTTCAGGCGGTTGATGTCGCTGGCGGTGTCGTCGCGCTGCTCGACGTAGGTGTCGAGGTGCCTCTTGACCAGGCGGCGGCGGATCTCGTCGTCGCTCATGTAGCCGACCGTGGTCCAGTGCGCGGCGGCCTGCCAGCCGTGGCGCAGGCCGGGCGTGGTGTGGCGGGCGAGGAACTGGGCGGCGGTGGCCGCCTGCCGGAGCCTGCGGGTCGTACCGGCCCGGGGGTGGTCGTGCGGCGGGTCCTGGTCGTCGTCCGTACGGGGCTCGTCGTCGTCGACAAGCTCGGCGAACACGTACTCGCCCTGGTAGATCTCGACGCCCTGCTGCGGGTGGGGGTGCGGGCTCTGGGTGGTGCTCACTGGGTGGTCCTTCCTGGGCGGCTTGGGCGCGGTCTGAGGCGGCCCGCCGCACCCGGGTGCGGGTGCGGCGGACCGTCACGGCCGCGTTCAGCCGCCGACGAGCCAGAAGCCGACGTTGTTGGAGACGATCACGGCGGAGCTGACGGCGATGCCGAGGAAGCCCACGCCCGTGCCGGCGCAGACGCCGACCAGGGCTCCTCCGGCCATTTCCTTCCAGTCCTTGGGCTTGCCCTTGGCGGCGTAGATCTTGACGCCGTACCAGGCCACGATGATCAGCCCGAACAGGGCTCCGCCCGCGGTGACAGGGTTGACGTGCGTGGTCGGCGGGTTCACGGCGACTTCCGCACCGGCCAGTTCCTGGGCGGCCTGCTCTCCGGCCTGGTTCATGCCCAGGCGCAGGGCCCCCGCGATCTCGCCGAGGAGTCCGGCGCTGTTGACGGTGACCGCGAGGACGCCGAGGGCGACGAGGATGACGGTCTTCTTTCTACGCAGGACCTTGTACTTGAATCCGGCGACGATGAAGACGCAGGCCAGGGCGCCGAAGGCGAGAGTGCCGAAAGTCCCGTTGGCGACGTCGTTGTCGAAGATGTTCACGGTCAGGCTCCGGTGAGGAAGTGGACGAGGAATCGCCAGGTGAGGATGAGGCCGCCGCAGATCAGGCCCCAGACGGCGGGCCGGACGACGATCCAGCCCATCCGGGAGGTCAGGAACCTCCAGGCGGTGCGGGCGGTGAAGGAGCCGGCGCCCCAAGCGGCCCGGCAGATCCCGCCGACCGCGCCGGGGGCGAACTGGCCGGCGAAGACCGGCAGAACGGCCCCCAGGACGGCTCCTGCGGGCAGGAAGACCGGATCGGCCAGGTTCAGGTCGGGCAGGGTGTGCGCGACCCACTGGGCGGCCGTGTGGTCGCCGAGCGGGACGAGGGTGGCGATGAGGATGCACAGCCCGTTGCGCTTGAGCTGAAGGCGGCCCCAGTCCACTGGGTTGCCCTCGGCGTCGGTCGCGTTGAAGCGCTCGATCAGGCCGGTGGCGATGTCGAGCCAGCCGAACCCGAAGGCGACCGACGCGGCCGCCTCGACGCCGCGCCCGGCGACGTTCGTCCAGTCCGTACCGCCGTGCGGGGCCGCCTGCGCGGCCTGGGTGGGCACGAAGCCCAGAGGCGCCGGGGGAGCGGTGTTCCCCGTGACCGGGCAGGTCACGTAGGCGTCGCTGAACAGGGCGCACCCGGCAGCAATGGGGCAGGTGAGGCAGCAGCCGGCCGTGGCGTCGGCCGCCCGGGCCGGGGGCGTGGGCGGCTTCACGAAGCGGGCGCTGCCCGCTGCGGCCGTCACAGCTGCTCCACGGCGGCGCCGCAGCCGGTGTCCCGGCGGCGGCCGTACTGGTGGAGCCAGGCCTTGACGGCGAGTTCGGCCTCGTCGGGCGCGGGTTCGGCCCGTCGTATCGGGCTCGTGTCCACGGGGCCGGTCGCCAGGAGCGGCTGCTCCGCGTCGAACAGGCGCGGGGCGCCCGGAAGGCGGGTGATGGTGCAGGGCTCGGCCGCGGCCAGGCGGCGAGGGGGCCGCAGCCGGTGGAGGCGGCGGATCAGCAGGAGAAGCACAGCGGTCCTTCCCAGGTCGAAGAACTCTGTACGGCCACCGCTCCGGGAGCGGCGGCCGTACAGAGCGGGGGTGAGGTGGTGCTTCCGGTGGTCAGCGCCGCCAGGAGCGGCGGCCGCCGTGGTCCTGGCGCTGGCGCTCGCTGTCCTCCCACGCCTGGCCCTCCCGGGCCGTGGCCGTGAGAGTGCGGCGGTGGTTCTCACGCCGCTTCCTGGACGCCTTCTCGCTCGCCGACTCGCGTTTGTCGTAGGTGGTACCGGCCATCTGCCGGTCGTTGCCGATCAGTCCGAAGAAGGCCATGCTGGGCCAGCTCCTTGAGGTGTTGAGGGGCAGGAAGAGGGGGTTCCGGCCGGGCCGTAGGAAGCGGGCCGGGATCCCCTCGGTACGGGGTGGTTCAGTGGTTCGGGCGCGCGCCGGGCTGGCTCGCCGGGTCTGCGGGCGGGTCTGCGGCCAAGGCCGCTCTCCGCGTGGCTCACCGGGTCTGCTCGACCGGTTCTGCTGTCGCCATCGACTGCGTCCGGCAGTCGCGGCGATGGCCAGTCCGGCAGGTGCCGGGGGTCATCGCCGGTGGTGCCGGCCGGTTCAAGCTGGGGCAGGGAGGGGTCAGGGCTGGGGCCCGACCTCCTCCTCGTCCTCGTCGTCCGTCGTGCCGTCGCCGCGGGCGTGGCTGGGCTCCGGCTCGTCGCCGTCGGCCGTACGGGCGACGTCGCGGGGGAGCTCGCGCCAGGTGACGCGGATGCGCTCCTCTCCGCCGATGAACCCGGCCTCGCGGAAGGCCTGGACAGCCGCCCGGTAGGACAGCGGGGGGTCCTCGCGGTAGCACAGGTGCCGCAGGACGACGAGGAGTTGCGCGTCGGACAGCCGCTCACCGGGGCGCGGGACCGGCACACCTGCCACGGCCGCGACCTGCTCCAGCGTCAGGGCCGTGACGGGCGAGCGTGACGGCTCCTCCTCCGTGACGGGCACGTCCGTGACGGAACCGGCGTCCGGGCCGGAATCCGTCACGGCCTCCTCCCCGGACCCCGTGACGCCGTCGCGTGAGGGGTGCGTCTTCGTGACGGCGTGCTGTGACGGAATTGCCCCGGCAGGGGCGCTGACCTGCGTGCCAGCAACTGTCACGGTTCCCGCCCCGGCCGTGACGGCTCCGTGATCCGTCACGGTGTGCGGCACGGCAGGCGTGACGGACCCGCCCTGTCCCGTGACGGGGCCGAGTGCCGGTGTGACGGATGCGGTCAGGGCGGGCGTGACGGCGGCGGTGGTGAACATGCCCGCCAGCGCGTGACTAGCGCCGTCCGTCAGCCGTTCCCGCTGGACCATCACCAGGTCGGCGCCGAGCTCGTCGTCGCCGACTCCGACCTTGCGGGCCAGCCTCCAGGACGCCAGTTCCGCCAGCTTGCGGGCCTTCTTCCACGGGTGGTTCGCCGCGCGGGCCCGCAGGACCGCCATGCGCCGCATCGTGGCTGCGTTGCGGCGCCGGGCCTCCATGTCGACGCCGGTCGTGTAGATCACGATCCGGCGGGCGAGCAGGCCGATGCCCTCCGCCGAGGCGCACATCGCCATCGGCGTGATGGCGTAGACGACGGCCTCCTTGGTGCCGTCCGCGACGACCACCCCGGTGCCGGACGCGGCGGCGGGCAACAGCCACAGCCCGAGTCGCACGACCGCGGGGGAGGACTGGCTGAGCAGGGTCAGCCCGACCATGACGAGCGCCAGGACGAGCGTGGCCCCTTCGCCTGCGGCCACCACGCCCAGGGCGGTGGCGTCCTGGGGGAACTGGGTCTTGATGTTGGTGAACGTGCCCCAGCCTCCGAGGGCGCCGACCGCCAGCATCGGCAGTGCGGCGGCCCCGAGGATGATCCCCTGGCCGAGGGTGAGGGACTTCTCGTGCTGCATGCTCTGTCTCCTTGGACTGTTCACGCGCTGGCCGCGACGTCGCCGGCCAGCGAGGCGACCTCGGTCAGACGCTCGCGCTGCTGCTTGATCTCGCTGTTGAGGTCGTAGACCAGCGGCGTCGGGCGGTTGAAGGGCGGCGTGTACTCGTCGACGTGGCAGATGTCCCACCCGCGGATGTCCAGGCCGGCCACCTGCGCGACGTCGCTCAGGGGCAGCTCGTTGTCGTATCCGGCGACGTGGACCTGGTCGTCGGCGAGCTTGGCGAGCTGCACAGCGATGTCGTCCCACTTCCGGGCGGCCTGCTTCGCGGCGGTCTCGGCATCGGTCAGCCGGAGGAGCTGGGCCTTCCACCTGCTGTCGGCGGTGGTCCAGAACTCGCTGAAGACCATGCGCAGCTCGTCACGAGCGGCCGTCCACTCGTTCCACACCGGTACGGCCTGGTGCAGCAGGGGCACGGCGAGCAGGTAGAGCCGGGCATGGGACCAGAGCACCCCGGCGGAGCGGTACTGCCGGCTGAGCTCGCGGACCTGTGCGTGGGTGAGCGTCTCGTCCGCGTACGCGGCCGTCAGCACCGCGGGCTCGGACTCGCGCCCGGTGAAGCCCGTGAAGTAGTAGACGAGGTCGCCCTCGAAGTGGCCGGGCTCGACCCGGACGAAGGCGGGGTGGTGGTAGGGCGTGGCGTCGCCCTCGGGGGCCGTGACGGAGGCGGGCAGCTCGGGCTCGGTCAGTTGCCGGGTCGGCAGGCCGGCGTCGTCGAGCGGCCTCTTGAGCGGGATGGTGTGCGGCATGAGGATCTCCAGCGACAGGGCCCGGGGCTTCCGGGCATGAGTGGAGAGGTCGGCCGTCCAAAGGACGGCCGACCGAGAAGAAGGGGAGGTCGGGACCAGGCGGTCGCCCGCCCCGGCGGCTACTTCCGTGGCTTGAGCCGGGCGTTGTAGGCGTCCTGGAACCTGGCGAAGGCCGTGAACAGGCCTTCGCCGGCCTTGCAGCGCTTGACCTGCGTGCAGGCGGTGCAGGTGGCGGCGTGCTCGCGGTGCGCGGCAGCGGCGTCCATGTACCGCTGGTAGTGGTCGTCAGGCACGGCGGGACTCACTTCTGCGGAACCGTGCACGAGCAGGGCGCGTGCTGCACCGACTCGTACGACTTCCCGTCCGCGCCGACCCGGTTCACCGTGACCAGCTTCGCCGGGTGCCCGCAGCCGCTCATCCGCCCGCACCCGCGGTGCTCTTGGTGCGGTTGCGGGCGGCGCGACGCTTCATGGCGCGGCGCTCGTCCTCGGAGAGGCCGCCCCAGACTCCCTCGTCCACTCCGGCGACGAAGGCCCACTGGAGGCAGTGGTCCATGACCGGGCAGCGGCGGCAGACGGCCTTGGCCTCCTCGATCTGGAGCAGGGCGGGGCCGGTGTTCCCCAAGGGGAAGAACAGCTCCGGGTCTTCCTCGCGGCAGACCGCGTTGTGGCGCCAGTCCATGACGGTCACCGCGCCGGTACGGCCGGAGCCGCCGTGGGCACCAGGAGCAAAAGCGGGGGACGGACGTAGTCCGGGGCCATCTCGGCGAGCGTGCGACGGGCGCGGCGTCCGCCGACGTCGGCGCGACGGTCGCCGTCGGCGACGAGCTGAGCCACGAGCTGGTGGAAGGAGTCCGTCTCGTCGCGCTCGAAGCCGCGCCGGTTGTCCTCGCGCTCCATGTCATCGAGGACCCCGGCCCTGAGGGCGGGCGGGGTGATGCTGCGTGCCATGCTGGTGTGCATGTGGGTCGTCCTCTCTGGAAGGTGACCTGCTGCTGGCGGGCCCAGGGGCGCAATCCCTGGGCCCGCCGTGTACTCCCGATCGGGAGTCCGCTGCCGTACGAGCAGCCGCGGCCGCCGTCAACCCGGGCAATTCGGGTTGGCGGCGGCCGCGGTCGTTCGTGGTGCAGGTGCTCAGGCTCGGCTGACACCGATCAGGTGGACTGGTGACGGTGCCGGAGGAGGAGCCGGCTTGCAGAACCCGCGGGTCCCGCGCCGGTTCTCCGGCGGCATCGCGTCACGCAGCATCCGGTCCTGGCGGAGCTGCCACCGCCTCACGTCGATGTCGACGATGACGGGCTGGTTGCTGCCGGGACACAGCGAGTGCTCCCCGCCGTCGGCGAGGCGATCGGCGACCTGGTGCTCGCGAATCTTGAGGTCGGTGTCGCCCATGATCCGGCGCCACGTCCGGCAGTCCGGGCAGACGACCGACCTCTGCTCACCCACGCGAACATTGAAGTCGTGCGCGGCCAGCGAGCTCAGCCGCAGGGGCTGGCGACGGTTATTGCGCCGGGTGCGGGTCCGGCCGGGACGAATACGGCTCATCAGAACCTCCTGATGGGTGAGCGGGTCGCTGCGTTCTCTGCCGCGCCAAGCCCGGCCTCGGCCAGCCCTCGGCAGACAGACAGCGCAGCGGCGCTGTGGATGGATCAGGTGGTGCGCGATATTCGGTACAGGCGCCTCGGCCGGGGGAGCGCGGGCTCAACCCCACTGCCGCCGCCGAAGCGGTGACGCCTGCTGTGGTGTGCTGAAATGTGACCTGACGTGCAGTTATAGCCTTCGCAAGCACAGTCTTTAGTGAGCTAAACTCTGCGCTTGTCGAAACTGTAAGTCGCAGCGCACGGCGAGTCAACCACCTTGAAGGGTGGGCTTTAGTGCGCTAAATATGACCCTTAGAAGGGAGGCGCACAGTGGACGACAAGCTCGACACGGCGCTCGATGCCGCACTCTCCGAGGTGCGCGAACTGAGCGACCCGCTCCAGCGCGCGATCACGGCCCACCTGACGGTGGGTCGCATCCAGGACTACGAGGGCCAGTTCCAGACTGTCCGCAACGAGGCCATGAACGAGGCCCTGCGAACGGGCCAGGTCAACAACAAGGATCTTGCCGCAGCCCTCAACATCAGCGCTGGCCGCGTGAGCCAGTTGGCCAAGGGGGCGCCGCCGGAGCGGCTTTTCCTGGGTAGCGGCAAGGTGATCGTGGCCCTCGCCGAAAAGCTCGAAGCGGGGAAGGACTCGGACGGCAGGGACAAGGTGATACAAGGCCCTGTCATCGCCACGGAGGATGTGCAGACGTACGAGCACTTGCGCCTCCTCGCAGAGGAGGTAGGGCTTGAGATCAGCTTCGAGCGCATCCCCTTGGGCGGCAACGTTCGACTGAACCGTTCGAATCTGGTAGTCATCTGCGGGCCGCGCCTCAGTCCGCTAATCGAGCAGATCCTGGAAAGCGACGAGAACCTGCGCTTCGACAAGGACGTCGACGGCTGGTACCTCCGCGACCTCAACACGGGCAAGGCATACCGCTCGCCCATGGACTCCGGCGGCAATGCCGATGTCGCGTACTTCGGTCGGCTCCCTCGCCCTGACGGGAAGGGAAGCTTCCTCTACATCGCCGGGATCCATGCCCGCGGCTCTGGCGGGGTCGTCCACTGGCTGAACGAAGAGCTTGCAGCGGCGCATCGCACTCTCAAGGCGCGGCGGTTCTCGGTCCTGATCGAGAGCACCTTCGACCCCGAGACTCTAGAGATCACGAGCAGTCAGCAGATCACGCCCTTCTACCACCCGGAAAGGGCGTAGTGCCGTGCAGGTCACCATGGCATCGGCCAAGGGCGATGGCGAGGAGAACGAAGACGGCGCCTTCGCAGCGCTGCCTGGCTGCGTCGCCGTTCTGGACGGCCTATCGGCACCGAGGGATCTTCCCATGGCATGCATCCACGGCACGCCATGGCTGGTCCATCAACTCGGCACCCGCCTCGTTGCCCTCGGGGGCGACCACGACCGCTCTCTCGAAGACGTCTTGCGGACTGCGATCGAGGAGGTCAACGACCTCCATCGGGGCACATGCATGCTGGGCGAAGAGGCCGTGCCAGCCGCAACGGTCGTCATGCTGCGAGAGCGGCCGGAGGCCTTCGACTACCTCGTCCTCTCCGACTCGGTACTGGTACTGGACACCGGAACATCCGTCACCGCCGTGGCGGACTCCCGAGTAGAAGACGTCGCCAAGGCAGAGATTGCCGCCGCCTTGGCCGGCCGGGCAGGCACGCCCGAGCGGGCAGCTCGCGTCTCGGAACTGGTCGCGAGACAACGGGGATTGCGGAATCAGCCTGGCGGATACTGGGTGGCATCCACCCTTCCGGAGGCGGCCGCTCAGGCAATCACCGGCAGCGTCCCACGTGGAGAACTCCGTCGCGCAGCGCTACTCACGGACGGCGCAAGTCGCTTGGCTGACCTCTTCCACGAGGCCACATGGGAACAGGTGCTGGAGCTCCTCGACCAGGAGGGACCCTCTGGGCTCCTCACCCGGGTCCGCGCGGCAGAGCGCTCCGACAGCGATGGCACGCGGTGGCCTCGGTTCAAAGTCCGCGACGACGCCACTGCGGCGTACGCAGTGGGCCTGAGCTGACGAAACATCATTTCGCTGACCTGATCGGGTGAAGACGGCCGCCGAACCGCTGCCACTTCGCCTTTTCCCTTACCTTTCCATGTACCTTTTTCTCATCGGTCACCGTTGGAGGTGAGATGACCACAGACGCCGTAGCGGGCATCCGCGCCCTGCTCTCCACCCCCCACAGCTTGCCGCCCATCTCTGAGCGCGTGCGCCTCCGAAGGGCCGGCGGCTTCACTCAGGCACAGGTTGCTGAGGCAATCGGAGTACGGCACCAGCAGGTATTCCGCTGGGAGAGGGGTCTCGCAGAGCCCCGAGGCAAACGCCGCGAGGCCTACTCCGAACTCCTTCGGGAGTTGGCCCGAAAGCATCCGCCAGTCGGCAGCTAGGCCCAAAGACAAGCGGCCCGGGGTTTCCCCCGGGCCACCGACCTCCACTCGATCCCGTCTCGCCAGACTCCGAGTGGGCTTCAACAAAGCTGTGAGGCAAGCCGCCCGGTTCCCGCCGGGCAGCCCCACGCGCCGCCTTCTACTCTACAAAGGTCCGTCAAGACTCCGGTAGGGAAAACGGTGGTCCGCAGGGGTGGCAGTCGCCACATAGCGGACAGGACCGTACGTTGCAACACAAGATTGGTCCGGGGCTGCTCCCGCCAACCGCCACTCGGACGGTGAAGCGGTGAGCAACACCCCCATCATCGACACAACCGCATCCATCGTTCGCGGAACCGGTCCGCGCTCCGTTCCGGTGTACCGCGAGATGGCCTTCGGCGGTCAGCTCGTTCACGCCCTCGACTACGTCGTGCTCACGCACGTTCTCTTCGCTATCGCGGCCGGGGAGGACGTCACCGTCCCCATGATCTGGAAGCGTCTTCAGGAAGTGGGCATCCGCTCAACGAAGAACGCCAAGGAGCTGGTCGGCAAAAACTCCGTCTACGAAGCCTTCGGCCGGATCATCAAAGCCGGGTTCATCCGCCGGGTACGCCTCCCGCACCCGGACGGCCGCGGCCGCAAAGGCGCCGTCGTGTACGAGGTGTACGAGTTCGTGAGCGACAACCCTGACCACGCCGGAACCGCTGCAATCTCACCACTTCCCGGAACCCGGGAAGTGGTCGGCTCCGCACCACTTCCCGGAACTGGGGAAGCGGTGGAGACGCGATCCGTTTCCGCAGGTCAGACCACTTCCCCGAAGCCGGGATCTGGAGTACCGGGATCAGGCGTTCCGGAACGTGGTCGGCGCCGCATTCCAGCAGGTCAGAGCCACTTTCCGGGTTCCGGGAAGCTGGGCTCTCACCCCCCACACCCCCCGGAGGGGGTGGAAACCCCCTCCCCCTACCCCCTCACGTCACAGGAGTCTCATCGGGCGCCTGCGGCGCAGGAGGTGGAGGAGGGAGTCGACTCCGTCGACAATCGGCCCTCGCCTGAGGCTG
This sequence comes from Streptomyces sp. NPDC097619, assembly GCF_040302735.1. Classification (NCBI taxonomy): domain Bacteria; kingdom Bacillati; phylum Actinomycetota; class Actinomycetes; order Kitasatosporales; family Streptomycetaceae; genus Streptomyces; species Streptomyces sp. NPDC097619. The sequence continues at coordinate 44,681 of NZ_JBEOSD010000051.1, forward strand.
TCGCAGAGGCCTACGAGTTCCTTCAGGACCTTCCTCGTCCCTGGAGCGCTGGCCGCCCCACGGCCAAGAGGCTTGCTCCTCTGCTCGCTGAGGCGATCGACGCTCAGGGATGGGCTCTCGATGACGAACTCGTTGCCGAGCTGACCGATCAGAGTGGTCCTGCGATTCACAGCTTCCCGTCGGTGCTGACGAAGCGGATCAAGGAACTGCCTCGTCACACGAGCCGAAAGCGGAGCCGCCAGGTGCCTGGCCAGCGCCAGGTGGCTGCTGGTGCTCCGGACCCTGGATGCAAGGACTGCTTCGGGTCTGGCTGGACCGATGACGTTGGCGTGCGATGCGCCTGCACCCAGGTTCCCGTCGCAAGCTGACGGACGCGAAACGCGAGCGGCGGCCGATTCCCGCGAAGAAACCCGGCCGCCGTCGCTGCACTCAACCTCAGGAAGGAAGAGAACTGATGACTAGGGTCCCACGCGGCAGAGCCGCTGACGACACCACCTCGGTGCCTGAGACCTTTCGTGCCGGTTCGAGCGGCGATCTCATCGAGAGGAAGCTGCCCCACGACCTCGACGCCGAGGTCGCTGTCCTGGGCGGGATGACCCTCTCGAAGGCGGCCATCGCCGAGGTCATCGAGATCCTCAAGGGACACGAGTTCTACCGCCCGTCACACGAGACGATCTTCCGTGCAATCCACGACCTGTACGGGCAGGGCACGGAGGTCGACCCGATCGTCCTGAGCCGCACGCTCGACCAGCGTGGCGAGCTCTCCAAGATCGGCGGGAGCTCGTACCTCCACACCCTCGTGCAGTCCGTACCCACCGCGGCGAACGCCGCCTACTACGCCGAGATCATCAAGCAGAAGCACGAGGACCGGCGCCTGATCGCCGAGGGCACCCGGCTCATCGAGATGGGCTACTCCGCCTCGGTTTCCACCGCTGAGGCCGTCGCCGCGACCACCACCACGCTCCAGAGCCTGGTAACCGGCACCCCTGAGGCCGTGAAGCTCTCCGTCGCGGACCGGTGGGAATCCTTCATCGACCAGCTCGAAGCCGGCGCCGACCCCAACGCGGTCTCCAGCCCTTGGCACGACCTCGATGAGGTCCTCACCGTCTCCGGCCCGATGTTCATCACCATCGGCGCCACGACAGGCGGCGGCAAGACGCTCATGATGCTCAACTGGGGTGCGCACGTCGCCCTCCGCCTGGGCAGGCCGGTGCTGGTCGCCAGCATGGAGATGGGCGGCAAGGAGATCGTTGCCCGTCTGACCGCGGCCGAAGCCCTGATCCCCCTGGACCGGCTGACCAAACGCAAGCTCGAAGAAGGGGACTGGGACAAGCTCGCCAAGGTGTCGAAGCGGATGGAGAACGCGAAGAACTTCGTCCTCGACGACACCCCGGGCCTGACCCTCTCTCGGCTCCGTGCCCGGATCCGCACCATGATCGCCCAGGGCAACGCCCCGGCCCTCATCCTCGTCGACTACCTCCAGCTCCTCACCCCGGACGTACCCAGCTCCGTGCGAGCGCAGGAAGTCGCCGCCCTCAGCCGGGGCCTGAAGGTCATCGCCATGGAGTTCGACACCCCGGTCATCGCCCTGAGCCAGTTCAACCGAGGCGCCGTCGGCCGCCGCCCGCTGCTGTCGGACTTCAAGGAGTCCAGCGCCATCGAGCAGGACAGCAACGCCGTCCTCTTGCTCCACGAAGAGCGGGACGAGGACGACCAGCCGGTCAAGCCCGGTGAAATCGAGCTGATCGTCGCCAAGAACCGCCAAGGCGCCGCCGGACGCGTCATCCCACTTGCCGTCCGCAAGCACTACATGCGTCTCGACAGCATGGCCCTCGCCTGATCACCGGCCTACGGCACCCGCCCCAGCCGTGCCGACACGGCTGGGGCCCCCGACCGCCCACCCCTCAAGGAGGTACGACGTGATCACGATCGACAGCGTGCGCACCCGGTTCATCAGCGACGACCAGGCTCAGCACATCGCCGACCACTGGAACCCCGTGTACCCCGCGATGCGCCGCATCCTGGACACCGTCATCAAGGCTCAACGGGCCGCCGACCGTCCGACCGTGGACGTGGCGAGGCTCGAACTGGTCCGCCGCGGGCTCGGACAGCTTGACCGCGGCACCTTCAAGGGCTGCACCCGCAGCCCCGGCTACTTCAGCGTTCACCACGCGATCCGTCACGTGCATGGGGTCCTGAAGGTGACCTACTCCGGCGACCCGGACAAGGGAGCCATCTACCGGCTCGCCGGAGTGCTCGCCGACACCAACGCGCACACCGATGCCGCCGCCAGCACGTACTTCGCGGCCGAGAAGCAGGCGCGCATTCCTGAGCAGACGGTCGACCGAAGCCGCGTCGGCAAGGCAGACTCGGGGCAGAGGGAAAGGGGCGGGCGATGACCGCACAGCCGATACACCAGCACGAGCCCGAGCGGGTGCCGCGCAACGCGGAGGGGATCGCGGCCGCCCTGTCCGGTGCGCAGCGGATGGAGTTCTACCGCGAACTTTTGGCCGCGACGCCGGAGCAGGCCAAGGGCGTGCTTCTGCGCTGGTGGGGCGCGGCGATGCTCGATACCGACCCCGAGGCCGACGTGCGGGCTGACGCGGTGCTGGCCGGCACGGTGCCCACCGTCTCGCTGGACGAACTCGTCGCGCGGCGCCGGGCGGCGGGACTGCCCGTTGACTGATCCGTACGACGACAGCCTGCCGTGTGTGCTGTCCGAGACCGTCTCCCAGCTGATGATGGATCCGACGCTTTCGCCGGACGTCTTCGGCGCGATCGTGGCAGCGATGGTCACCATCGGGGAGATGGGCGGCCTGGTCCCGGGGAGCACGGCGTCGCCGCGGCGGCCGCAGCAGCGCCGCCTCGCGCTCGGGCCCGAGGGCGAACTCGGGATCGCCGAGTACGTCATCAGCCGCGACGAGGTCCCGCCGCAGATCGTGATCACGCACATCCTGGTGTTCTGAACGACAGCTCTGGGGCCCGGCCTTTGCGCCGGGCCCCTTCGTCGTCACGCGGCAGCGCTCGTGGTCACTCCGGCCGCCGAGCGGTCGGACAGGAGACCCTGATGATGCCCGCCTCCGCCTGCCGCGCTGCGGCCGGCCTCGCTGCTTCTGCCGGTGCCGTTCCGACGGTCGCGTCGTACGAACTGGGCCTGGTGGCCGGGAACGCGGAGGACGCTGGCCGTGTGGTCCGGGCCGGCCGGGACGGCGGTCGAGGATCCGCGTGGAGGTCCGCCCCCTCGTGTGCCTGGTGTGGTGGGGCGGGGACGGCCTGCCGGTGGCCTGGTCGAGCCGACGTATGAACCTGTAGCCCGTCTGGGTGACTTGAAGGGGCGGACATGGCCCCGCTGTCTCTTGTTGCCGTAATGTTTTCTGTGTCGGGAGGGTGGTCGGTACCCACCCCTCCGGCGGCAGACGACCCGTCAGCACCAAGGAGAACGCCATGGACGACGACACCCTCACCGCCGCCTCGCTCGACCTCATCGCCGAGTACGTCGCGAGCATCTGGAGCGACTGCCCGACGGAAGGGCCGACCCACCTGCTCTACCAGATCGCAGCCGCCGACGGCGCGGCCTGCGGCCTGCGCCCGGTACGCCGCGTCGGGCGCGGCTACCTCCCGGTGGAACACCGCCCCGGCTATGACCTCGACGGCTGGATCAACGACCCCCAGCTGCCGTGGGGTGAGCTGGGCGCGGAGCTGGAGAAGCTGGTCGGTCAGCAGGTCCGGCACCCGGCGCTGGCCCGGGAGACGGGGAGCTGGTGGAGGCTGGCTCTCTACCCGCTGGGCGACCGGGCCGAATGGGACGTCGAGCAGGACTACGAGGCCCACACGGTGGTCGAGAACCCTGACGCTGGGGCCCGCGACGCCGCGCGCGGCAAGGAGATCCTGCTCAGGCACCTGGCCGCCGTCCGCGACGGCCGCAGGGTGGAGGATGTCCTTGCCGAGCACGACGGCCACGACCTCGCCGTCGGCGACGGTGAGGGCGGAGACCTCCGCGTACTCGGCGAGGACGAGGATCCGGCGGACCACGCGGAATCCCTGATCGAGTGCCGCACCTGCCAGACGGACCCCTCCGTCCAGTGGGAGCGGGGCGGGAACCCCCTCGCCGTCGGCGCCCCTATCCCCTTCGTCGGCCACGCGGTGGAAGCGGTCGTGGCGCTTCTCCACTACGCGGACGGCTGGCACCACGCCTCCGACGTGGTGGAGCGGGCCCTGGTGCTCCTGGCCGAGAGGCAGCGGGACGTCACCTTCGGAGTGCCGGAGCCGATGCCGGTGGAGGACGTGGACCTGCGGGCCCTCGACACCGTCGCCGGAGCGGTCGCGGCCCACTTCGCGGCCGCCGCCGCCCGGTTCGGCATGACCGACTGGGCGTTCGCCGACATGGCGGAGGACAAGTTCCGGGCCCAGGTTGAAGGTCGGCGGTTCGACACGGTCCGTGCCTGGCGTGCCGCTGCGGCGGACGTCGCCGCCAAGGCGGCGTGAGTCACGGAGTACGGGCGGCACCTGGAGCGGCTGGTGGCGGAGGAAGTGGTGGCCGCGGCCGCCGACGAGACGAGAGAGGAGCGGGTACGTGCC
>NZ_JBEOSD010000052.1:0-47892 GCF_040302735.1 Streptomyces sp. NPDC097619
ATGAGTCGCCTGGACCAGATGCTGACGAGCATCCGCTTCCACGATCAGGTACTCCGTCACGGAGTGCGGGCCCACCGGCCGTTCGGGACCGTTCGGAGCGGTCGGAAGCGATCCGAGCGGTCGGAAGCGGTCGGGACCGGGTCGGGTCGTCGGGGCCGTTCGGCACCCGGTCGGGTCGTCGGATCCGTTCGCGCCGGACGACGGATCAGGCGGCCGGGGTCGCGGCCTCCTTGCGGCGGGCGAGGAAGCCCAGCGCCAGGTCGACGACGAGGAACACCACCAGGCTGATCCCGAGCAGCGGGACGAACCACCCGACCAGCGCGGTGACGGCGGCGAGCGGCAGGAGCGCCGTCACCGGCAGCTTGCGCCAGGCGCCCCGGGGCTGCGGGCGCCCGAAGGACAGGGTGCGGGCCTTGGTCGGGCGGCGCAGCCACCACATCCGGTAGCCCCAGAAGACCAGGAACATCACCGCGAGCGCGAGCGCCGCCAGGGCCAGCTGGTTGACCAGACCGAAGGTCAGGCCCATGTGCAGGTCGATGCCGAACCGGGTCAGCTTCGCGAGGAGCGGGTGGTCGGCGAAGCGGAGGGTGTCGATCACCTTGCCGTCGGCGGGGTCCACGGCCACCGCGTCGAACTGGACCGGGAACTCCTTGTCCTTCTCCTTCACCACGTACCCGTTGCCCTCGGAGGGCAGGGTGATCTGGACGTACGCGTCCACCCCGGCGGCGCGCGCCGACTCCAGGACCCGGTCCAGGCCCACGTCCGGACCCTTCGGGGTGGGGGCGGGGGCGCCGCCCCCATGGTGCCCGGCGTGCTCGTCACCGGCCGCGGCCGCTCCGTCGAGTGCGGCGCTGACCGTGGGGGTGGCCCCGCCGAGACCGTCCTGGACCCGGCCTATGTTCTCGCCCGCGTACGTGGACCAGGTCAGGCCGGTCGCCGAGAGCACGACCAGACCGGCGGTGGCCCACAGCCCGACGGTGGCGTGCCAGGACAGGGTGCGGCGACGGCCGGTGGCGGAGCGGTCGGGCAGCAGCAGCTCGGCGCGCCGCTTGCGGCGACGGCCGATCCACAGGGCGGCGCCGCCCAGGGCCACCACCCACATCCAGCTGGCGGCCAGTTCGCTGTAGATCCGGCCGGTCTCGCCGAGCTGGAGGTTGGCGTGCAGCCCGGAGAGCCAGGCGCGCAGCGGCAGAGCGTCCCCGGAGGTCTCCAGCTGCCCGCGCACCTCGGCGGTGTACGGGTCCACGAAGACGGTCAGGGTGCGGTCCTCGGCCGCCTCGGGGCTCTCCATGACCACGCGGGTGGTGGCCTCCCGCTCCGGGGCGGGCCAGACGGAGAGCACCTCACCGCTCGGGGCGGCGGCGGTCGCTGCGGCGACCTGCTCGGACAGCGGGCGGGTGGCGGCCCCCGCGGGGACCTCGTCCACGGTCAGCTCGTGGGCGTAGACGAGGTTCTCGGCCTGGTAGGAGAGGGCGTAGAGGAGGCCGGTGGTCGCGGCGAGGAACAGCAGGGGGGCGATCAGGAGGCCCGCGTAGAAGTGCAGGCGGAGGAGGAGGGGGCGGACCCCGGCCCAGGTACCGCCCGAGGACGGGGCGGCGGGGGCGGAGTCGGTGGTGTCAGCGTAGGTGTCGGTGCCGTCGGCCGCGCCGGTGGACGCGGCTTCGGTGCCGGTGCCGGTGCCGGCAGGGGTTCCGGTGGGGGTGTCGGCGGGGTCCGCTTCGGGGACGTGCCGGATCTCTTCGATGGCCATGATGGTCCTGGGTGTTGGCGAGGACATGGGAAACCGGCCCCAGGTCACGCCGGTTCGCCGGATCAGGCGCAGGCAGGACGGCCGGGGGCCGTGGTGCTCGGAACCAGGAGCGTGGGGGGCCCGCGCCGGACCAGGGCGTGGGCGGGTACCGCGCCGCGCAGCCGGTGCGGCCTGCGGCGGCGGGTACGGGGGCGGGGGGCGCGGCGGGGCGGGGCCGGTACGGCGGCGCCCACCAGGGCCAGGGCCCGCAGCAGCGGGCGGCCGGCGAGGACGCCGAGCGAACGCAGGGCGCGGGCCAGCCGGAAGACCGCGGCCTCGCCCCGGGCGAGCCAGAGGGCGCAGAACAGGGCGGCGAGCACGTGCACGGCGATCATCCCGAAGGTGCCGCCGTGCCCGGCCATGCCCGCCATCCCCGCCATGTCGGTCATCCCGGCGGTGTCGGGCAGCGCGGCGGTGCCGTGTGACAGGTCGAGGTGCGGTGCCGCATGTGACATGTCGGAGTGCGGTGCCGCATGTGACATACCGCCGTGCCCCGTACCGGCGGCCAGGTCCGAGTGGGGCGGTGCGGGCGCCGTACCCCCGTGGCCGGCGTGCCCGGCGTGCGCGGGGCCTCCCCCGGCCGCGGCCGTTCCGGTTCCGCCGCCGGGGGCCCGTTCCACACGGGCGAAGAGCAGGTGGAGCACGCCCTGGGCGGCCAGCAGCGCGGCGCCGATCGACAGGGGTCCGCGGCGGCGGCCGGCGGCCGCTCCGGCGACGGCCGTCGTCACCGCGAAGGCGCCCAGAAGCACCCCGATCGGAAGATCGTGCCCGGACATGTGCGAATGCCCCACAGCGGCCAAGGTGGTGCACACCGCCGCGAACATCGCGGCCCGTACGGTGCGCAACGGCGGCCGGGGGTCTGTCATGGTCCGCACATGCTCCCATCCCGGGGCGGTGACCCCGTAGCCGGGTACCCGCTGTGCCGTCCCCGCGATCATGGCCGATCATGATCGGGTGACTCCCTTACTGATGGGCCCGGTGTACGCGGGCGGGGTGCAGCTCGGCGCCTGGGCGCTGGAGCGGCTGGAGCCGGCGGAGCGGACCCGGATACTGCGCGGCTGCTCGACCAATGTCGACAATCTGGCGGCGGGCCGCTGGGACACCCTGGTGAGCAGCGCCTTCGTGGTCGAGGAGCCGATGCCGTTGGCGTACGCGCTGCTGCTGCTCGCGGTGCTCGGGTACGCGGAGTACGCGTACGGGGCCTGGTGGACGGCCGGGGTCTTCCTGCTCGGGCACGCCGGGGCCACCCTGTTGGTGTACGGGGGGCTGCGGGCGGCGCGGCCGGGGGCGGCCACCCGCCGGGCCGTGGACGTGGGCACGAGCTACGGGCTCCTGGCCGTGCTCGGGGCGCTGACCTCGGCCCTTCCGTTCGGGTCGGCGCGGTGGACGGTGCGGGCGGGGCTGCTGGCCCTGTCGGCCCGGCCGGTGGCGGCGCGCACCCGGAGCTTCACCGACGCGGGCCACCTGGCGGCGCTGGTCCTCGGGATCGGGGTGTCGCTGGCGGTCGATTACCGTTGCCGCAGGCACATATTCGACGGCTGAAATCCCCTCAGACCCTCACACAACGCTGGAGACGCTCCGATGACCGCCACTCCCTCCACCACCGTCGCCAACCTCCGCGACCTGGGCGGGACCCCGCTCTCCGGCGGCCGTACCGTCCGCTCCGGGCTGGTGCTGCGCTCCGGGCAGCTCGACCGGATGGATCCGGCCAAGGACCCGGCGGTGGCCGGGCTGGGCCTGCGCACGGTGGTCGACTTCCGCACCGACGCCGAGCGCGGGGACTACCCGGACCGGGTGCCCGAGGGCGCGCGGCTGCTGGTGGCCAACGTGCTGGCGGACCGGATCGCCTCCGGGGAGATGCCGGCCGCGGCGCAGCTGAAGCACCTGCTGGGGGACCCGGTCGTGGCCGAGCGCGAGCTGGGCGGCGGCAAGGCGACGGCGCTCTTCGAGAAGACGTATCGATTCTTCGTCTCCTCGGCCTCCGGTCGGGCCGCGTACCGGACCCTGCTGCTGGAGCTGGCCGACCCGGAGGCGGGCCCGCTGCTCTTCCACTGCACCGCGGGCAAGGACCGCACCGGCTGGGGCGCGACCGTGATCCTCGCCCTGCTCGGCGCCGACGAGGAGACCCTCATGGCCGAGTACCTCTCGGTGAACCCGGCGGTGAAGCAGGCGTTCGCGCCGATGATCGAGGGCTTCACGGCCGCCGGTGGCGACCCGGAGATCGCGCTGGCGCTCATCGGGGTGTACCCCTCCTACCTGGAGGCCGCCCTCGACGAGGCCGCGACCCGGTACGGCTCCCTGGAGAAGTACGTGCGCGAGGGCCTGGGCGTCCCCGACGAGGCCGTGGCCGCCCTCCGCGCCCGCCTGACCGCCTGACCGCCCGCCCCGTGAGGGGCCGGACCGTTCCGCCGTCGTGCCGTTCCGCCGCCCGGCCGCCCGGCGAACCGTTTCGCGGGCCGGGGGCGGGGCGCGGTGACCATCGGCGGGGGCGCTCGTTCTGCTGGACGTGACCGTCCCGGAAGCCGCCACCCGCCCCGCGCCCGCCGCCGAACCCGGCCTCGTCGACGTCGAGCGCGCCGAGGCCGCCATCGTCGAGCACTACCCGCGGCTGGTGCGCCTCGGCTACCTGGTGCTCCCGCCCGCGCTGGGCCGCAACCGGCGGGTCCTCACCGCCCACGCGCTCGCGCAGCGCGCCCTCCCTCCGGGCCGCGGCGGCACCGCCCCGCTCCCGGCCCCGCGGCAGGGCGACGCGGCGGGCGGCGGGCCGGTCGCGGCGGGACCGGGGTACGCGTACGTCCGGCTGCGGGTGCTCAAGACGGCCCTGCAGGCCGGGGTCCCGCTGACCTTCCGGGCGCTCCCCCGCCGGGCCCAGCTGCCGACCGTGCTGCCCCAGGTGTGGGGGCTGCGGCTGTTCCCGCGCTCCGGCGGGGCCGAGGAACTGGCCCTGGACCAGCGGCTGTCCGCGCTCAGCGGGCCCGGTCGGGCCGCCCTGGTGCTGCGCCGGCTGGAGCGGCTGGACGGGCCGGAGGTGCTGCGGACCCTCGCCGAGGCCGGTGTGGCCGATCCCGAGGCGGCCCGCGCGGAGGCGGACGCGGCCGAGGCCGCCGGCCCGGTCCCCGAAGGGCTCCTGGACTCCCCCGAGTTCGATCCCTGCGTGCTCCAGGCGCGCCCCACCGACCTGATGCGCCGCCGGTCCTGGCTGAAGGCGGGCGCCGCGGCCCTGGCCGCCGCCGTCGCATGCGGGGCGCTGCTGGGCCTGCCGGGTGACGGCTGGGGCACGGACGGGGCGGCGGCGCCGCCGTACGCCCGGAACACCGCGGCCGAACGCGCCCTGGACCCGGCCCTGCTGACCCGGGCCGCCCCGGCCGCCTGGCGGACCGCCTCCCGGGCCGGGTTCGCGGCCTGGCCCGCCCGCGGCGGGCGGGTCGGGGACCGGGCGCTGCTGCGGAGGGCCTTGGCGGTGTGGGCGCGGCCGGGGTCCACGGTGCAGGTCTCGGCCACCCCGGGCACTCCGTCGGGGCCGCCGATGGGCCCGCCGCAGCTGCTGTACGCGGGTGAGCTGGACCAGGCCGTGGTGGTGCTGATGTACGACGGACTGCGGGTGGTCCGGTACGCCGAGCCGGCCGTCTCCACGGCGGGCGCGGCCCTGGACTTCGCCCGGACCGACGCGGCCGTGGCCGAGACCGCGGCGGCCCTGGTGGTGAGCCGGGTGGACGGCAACGTCCGCTACCTGGCGGCGCCCTGGGTACGGGCCGCGGCGGTGCGGGACCTGATCGACCCGGAGGCGGGCCCGGAGCCGCTGGCCCTCGCGGCGGACGGGGTGACCGCTCCGGTCCGGGCGCCCGCGCTGACGGGGGCCTGCACCACGTGGAGCGCCATGGCCCTGACCATGGACCCGGCGGTGAGCACCGACGCCGTGCGGACCGTGGGCACCCCGGAGGTGCTGGTCACCGACCTCGGGGAGCTGACCCCGGCCCGGCTCACCTCCGGCCTGCCGGGCGCCCCGCACGGGGTGACGGCGGAGGCGGACCTGGCGCGCTGGGCCGGTACCGCCTGCCTGCTGCCCGCGGCCCGTTCGCACGGGGTGCGCTCGGTGAACTCCTGGGGCTACGCCCGGCAGCCGCTGCCGGAGCAGAACGGGACCGCGGAGTGGGTGTGCACCCGGGCCGAGACCTGGCGGGGCGCCGCGGACCGGGTGATGGCCCAGTTCCACGCGCCGGGGGCGCAGACCGGGGCGCTGGCGGCCCGCGCGGAGGACTCGGCGGCCTGCGGGCCCCGGGAGCCGCAGGTGCTGGCCGGGGTGATGTGGAAGTCGCGGGCGGGCAAGTGGTTCCTGTTGGCGGCGGGCGGCGGTCCGGTGGAGTCGGTGACGGCGAGCGGGGGCGTGACCGGTTCCGCGGAGGACCGGCTGCTGTCGGTACCGGCGGCGCCGGGGGCGCGTGCGGAGCTGTCGGGGCGGTTGAAGGATGGTCGGGCGGTGGGCGTGCTCCGTTAGCCTCGGGGTCGGTGCGCAGGTCCGGGACGGGGCGCGCCGGGTGGGCGCGGTGGGGCCGGGGTCGGCGCGGAGCTACCGGGCGGTACGGGACAGCGGTGTCACGGGACTGTTGCTTTCGGGGTACCCGTCAGTACATTGACGCCATGTCTAATACGCAGCCCGCTCCGGTGGCGTCCGAGCACATCGGGCTCAAGGCCCGCAAGGTGTCCTTCGCGTGGGACGACACCCCGCTGCACTGGCTCCCCGGCCACCCCTTCGCCACGCACACCATGAATGTGCTGCACCTGCTCCTGCCCGCCGGTGAGCGCTGGTTCGTACACGTCTACAAGCAGGTCCTGCCGTACATCACCGACGACCGGCTGCGCGAGGACGTCATCGGCTTCATCGGGCAGGAGGCCATGCACGCCGCCGCCCACGACGAGGTCCTCCCCCACCTCAAGCGGCTCGGCCTCGACCCCACCCCGTACACCGCCCAGGTGGACTGGATGTTCGAGAAGCTGCTCGGGGACCGCACGCTGCCGCCCGGCAAGGCCCGCGAGTGGTGGCTGATGGAGCGGGTCGCGATGATCGCCGCCATCGAGCACTACACCGCCTTCCTCGGCAACTGGGTGCTCAACGCCGAGGAACTGGACCGCCGCGGCGCCGACCCGGTCATGCTCGACCTGCTGCGCTGGCACGGCGCCGAGGAGGTCGAGCACCGCTCCGTCGCCTTCGAGCTCTTCATGCACGTGGACGGCAGCTACCGGCGCCGGGCCCGCACCTGGGCCGCCGGCTTCGGCGCGCTCGTCTTCCTCTGGCAGCGCGGCGCCCGCTTCTTCATGGAGAACGACCCCACCCTCACCGGGGCCAAGGCGTCCGTGGCCCAGTTCGTCCGGGACGGCCAACAGGGCGTGCTGCCCTCCACCCCGGCGATGCTGCGCTCCATACCCCGCTACCTGTCCCGGGCGTACCACCCCTCCCAGGAGGGGTCCACCGCGCAGGCCGCCGCCTACCTGGCCTCCTCCCCCGGCGCGAACGGGGGCCACTGACATGCCCCGCGCGCTCACCCTCGCCGTGGTCACCGGCGGCGCCTGGCTGGCCCGCCGGGCCCTGCGCGAGCGGGTCCGCCGGTCCCCGCTGTGGCCGCTGCCCGCCCTGGAGCAGCCGATCTCCGGGCACTCCGCCCGCCGCACCCTGCGGGCCCGGGTGGCCGCCCGCACCGAGCCCGCCGCGGGCGTGGTCCGGCTCCGGCTCACCGCCCCCGACCTGCCCGCCTGGACCCCGGGCGCCCACGTGGACCTGCTGCTGCCCTCCGGGCTGGTCCGGCAGTACTCGCTGTGCGGGGACCCGGCCGACACCGGCGGCTACGAGATCGCCGTCCGGCTCATCGAGGACGGCCGGGGCGGCTCCCGCGAGGTGCACGCCCTCGCCGAGGGCGACCAGGTGACCCTGCGACCGCCCCGCAACCGCTTCGAACTCGCCGACGCGCCCCGGCACGTGTTCGTCGCGGGCGGCATCGGCATCACCCCCGTGCTGCCCATGCTGCGCGCCCTGGGCCCGGAGGCGGACTGGACCCTGCTGTACGGGGGCCGGTCCCGCGCCACCATGCCCTTCCTGTCCGAACTGGCCCGGTACGGGGACCGGGTGAAGGTGTGCCCGGAGGACGAGGCGGGGCTGCCCGACCTGTCCTTCCTGGCCGCCGTGGAGCCCGGTACGGCCGTGCACGCCTGCGGGCCCGAGCCGCTGACGGCGGCCGTGCGCGCCGCGCTGCCGGCGGAGGTGCCGCTGCTCCTGGAGCGGTTCACCCCCGCCCCGCCGGCGGCCGCGGCCCCCTTCACCGTGGAACTCGCCCGTTCCGGCCGGGTGGTGGCGGTGGCCGCGGACGAGTCGACCCTGACCGCCGTGCGCCGGGTGCTGCCGGCCACGCCGTACTCCTGCGAGCAGGGCTTCTGCGGGACCTGCCGGCACCGGGTGCTCTCCGGCGCGGTGGAGCACCGCGACGAGTTGCTGACCGACGCCGAACGCGCCGACTCCCTGTTGCTGTGCGTCTCCCGCGCGCGCGGGGAACGGCTGGTCCTCGACCTGTAGCCGCCGGTCACGGGGCCTGTGGCCGGGGGGCGGGGGCTCGGTAGGGTGGTTCACATGACAACCAATGTGCGACGCAGGATGGGTGTCGAGGAGCGGCGGCAACAGCTGATCGGGGTCGCGCTGGAGTTGTTCAGTCACCGGTCGCCCGACGAGGTGTCCATCGACGAGATCGCGGCCGCCGCCGGGATCTCCCGGCCGCTGGTCTACCACTACTTCCCCGGCAAGCAGAGCCTGTACGAGGCGGCGTTGCGGCGGGCCGCCGACGAGTTGGCGGCCCGCTTCCAGGAGCCGCACGAGGGGCCGCTCGGGGAGCGCCTCCAGCGGGTGATGGAGCGGTACTTCGCCTTCGTGGAGGAGCACGGGCCGGGGTTCTCGGCCCTGATGCGGGGCGGTCCGGCGGCCGGCAGCAGCCGGACCAACGCCATGATCGACGAGGTGCGGCAGGCCGCCTACGAGCAGATCCTCGACCACCTGGGGATCACGGACCCGCCGGCCCGGCTCACGCTGGTGGTGCGGTCCTGGGTGTCGCTCGCGGAGTCCACGGCCCTGCTCTGGCTGGACGGACGGGAGATACCCCGCGCGGAGCTGGAACTCCAGCTCGTGCACGACTTCGCGGCGCTGATGGCGGTGAGCGCGGCCTACGACCCGGAGATGGCGGCCATCGTGGTGGCCATGCTGGCGGGCGAGCCGGCGGACGGACCCTTCACCGAACTGGCGTCGCGGCTGGGGGCACTGGCCGGCCACGGGATAATCCCCGCGTGATCATTGACGACGGGTTGTTGTTCCGGCGGGCCGCGGAGAAGGACACCGGGACGCTCGTGGCCCTCTACGACGGGGCCGCTCGGTGGATGCGGACGCGCGGGATCGACCAGTGGAAGGCCGGGGAGAAGGACGCCGCCCATTTCCTGGCGCGGATGCGGGACGGCGAGGTGTGGCTGGCCGGGGACTCCGACGGGCGGATCTGCGGGGCCTACGAGCTGTGGTGGTCCGACGAGGAGGCCTGGGGGGTGCAGCCGCCGGTGGCGGGGTACGTGCACCGGCTGATGGTGGACCGCTCGGTGGCGCCGGCGGGGACCGGACGACGGCTGTTGGACCACGCGGAGCGGCGGATCGCCCGGACCCGGCGGGAACGGGCCCGGCTGGACTGCCAGTCCACCAACCCTCACCTGCTGGAGTACTACCGGGGCGCCGGCTACCGGGTGGTCGGCGAGTTCCCGCACAAGGTGGGCCAGGACGGGCGCGTGTACGGGGTGATCCTGCTGGAGAAGCGGCTCGACGTGCTGCGGCGCCTGGACGGCGGCTCCACGGAGGTCTGACGGCCGGCCGGTGCGGGACGGTGCGATGTGAACCACCACAGCGCGGTGTGACCCACCACGGTGCAGTGTCACGTACGGCATTGCCGTGTGACGTACTGCACCGTGGTGGGTCGGGCGGGACCGGTCCCGGGTCAGCGGCGGGTGAACACCGCCACGGTGCGGGCCGGCACGGTGAAGGTGCCCGTGGCCCGGTCGTACCGGGAGCCCTTCACCACCGGATCGGTGCCCGCGGCCTGGAGCGGGTGCAGGCGGTAGGGCTTGCCGGAGAGCGCGGGCACGCTCTGGGTGCGCTCCTCGGGGCCGGCGTTCAGGACCACGAGGAGGTCACCGAGGGCCATGGTGACCGTGCCCGGGGTCTCCTCGGGACCGGAGAGCGGGAAGGACAGCCGCTCCTGGACCTGCGCGGCGGTGGTGAGCGCGAAGTCCGGCTCGGTGGCGCGGATCTTCAGCAGGGTGCGGTAGGCGGCGGAGGCCGCGGTGATCTCGGCGCAGCCGGGGGCCGGCGCGGTCAGCAGCGGTTTGGCGTAGGGCCACTTGGCCTTGTTGTCGGCGGCCGGGGGCAGGCCGCGGCCGAAGCCGTTGCCGTCGCGGCAGTCCCAGTGGATCGCGTTGAACCAGTCGCCGCTGTCGTAGGAGTTGCGGTCCAGGGACTTGGAGCGCAGCAGGTCGGTGCCCGCCTGGGAGAGCACCGGGCCCTGCGAGAGCGCGGCGGTGGCCTGGGCCAGGACCTGCATGCGGGCCTTGTCCGCGGCCGTGGTGTCGGCCGGCAGTTTGAAGCTCAGGGCGTCGTAGAGGGTCTCGTTGTCGTGGGCGTCGGCGTAGGCGAGGGCGTCGCCGGGGGCGGCGGCGTAGCCGGCCGGCGAGCCGTTGTAGTCGACCTCGGCGCCGGTGACCCGGCGGCCCGAGGTGTCGGTGAAGGCGTACTCGGCGAGGTTGCCGGAGAGGCCGACCTTCACCAGGTCCTGGGCGTGCAGGAGGCGGGCCTTCTGCTCCGCGGGGGTGCCGTTGGCGGGGGCGCCGTTGGGGTCGGTGAACAGGCCGCTGGCGAAGCCCTGGACGCGCGGGTCCTCGTCGAAGGGGCCGCCGCCGCGCAGGGCGTCGCGGGCCCGGTCGGAGAAGGTGGCCACGCCGGTGCCGGCCATGTTCTTCTGGGTGGCCTGTACGAAGCGGGCGTCGTCGGCGATCTCCCCGAAGTTCCAGCCCTCCCCGTAGAGGACGATCTTCTTGCCGTCCACGCCGTCGCGGGCCGGGGTGAGGGCGTCGAGGGCCTTGCGGACGGCCAGGATGTTGGCCTTGGGGTGGTGGCCCATGAGGTCGAAGCGGAAACCGTCGATCTTGTACTCGCGGGCCCAGGTGACCACGGAGTCCACGACCAGGCGGCCCATCATCGCGTTCTCGGGGGCGGTGTTGGCGCAGCAGGTGGAGGTGGCGGTGCTGCCGTCGGCGAGGAGCCGCTGGTAGTAGCCGGGCACGATCCGGTCCAGTACGGACTTCTCGTCCTGCCCGGCGGCCACGGTGTGGTTGTAGACCACGTCCATCACGGTGCGCAGACCGGCGCCGTTGATGCCCTGGACCATGCGCCGGAACTCGACGGTGCGGGCGGTGCCCTCGGGGTCGGTGGCGTAGGAGCCCTCGGGGACGGTGTAGTGCAGGGGGTCGTAGCCCCAGTTGTAGGAGTCCTTGGCGGCGGCCGCGGCGACGCAGGCCTGCTGTTCCTCGGAGTCGGGGGCGTACACGGTGAGGTCGCAGGCCGGTTCGGTGCGGTCGGCGGGCTTCTCCGGGATGGTGCCGATGTCGAAGACGGGCAGCAGGTGGAGGTAGTTGGTGCCGGAGCGGGTGAGGTCGCGGAGGTGGCGCATGCCGGCGGAGCCGGTCTCGGTGAAGGCCAGGTAGCCGCCGCGGTGGCCGGCGGTCCGGTCGGCGACGGAGAAGTCGCGGACGTGGAGTTCCTGGATCCGGGCCTGGGAGATGCCGGGGGCCGCGGGCTTCTTCAGGGTGGACCAGCCGGGGGGCCGGAGGGTCGGGTCGGTGAGGTCCACGGCGAGGCTGCGGGCGGAGTCGGTGGTCAGGGCGGTGGAGTAGGGGTCGGTGACCAGGTTGGTGACGGTGCGGCCGGCGGCGGGGGCCCAGACGGTGACGGCGTAGCGGTAGGGCTTGCCGCGCCAGGCGCGCGGGCCGGTGGCGGTCCAGGTGCCGGTGGCCTCGTCGCGGCGCATCGGCAGGGTGCGGCCGTCCAGTTCGAGGGCGACCGCTCGGGCGGTCGGGGCCCAGACGGAGAGCGTCACCCCGGTGGGGCCGAAGACCGGTCCGAGCGGGGCGGTGGTGGCGTACAGGTCGTCGAGGACACCGGCGAGCTGGACGCCGGTGGCGGCGAGGAGGGCGCCGTTGGCGGCGCGGGCGGTGGCGGCGAGTTGGCCGCGCAGGGCGGTGCGGACCCGGTCGCGGTCGCGGGGGTCGACGGTGAAGGCCCGGCCGGCGGCCAGGTGCGGGAACTTCGCCTTCTGGGCCTCGGTCAGCGTGGTGCCGTTGAGGCGCAGGAGGTGGGCGTTGCCGGTGACGGTGCCGTTCCCGGTCTTGAGGGAGCCGTCGGCGGAGGCGAGGAGCTGTGCGGAGGCGGCGGTCCCGGGGGCGTCCCAGACGAGGGTGGAGCGGTCGATCCAGACGGCGCGGGACCTGGTCAGGTCGAGGGCGGCGGCGGAGCCGGCGGGTTGCGGGAGGAGGTACTTCTCCTTGCCGGCGAGCATCCAGACCTCGTGGCCGGTGGCCTTCAGGTCCAGGGACTGGTCGGCGGGCAGGTCCTTCTCGTCGCCCTTGTGGAGGATGTAGGAGAGGGAGCTCGCGCCGGGGGCGAGGGGGACCTCGTAGACGGCGCCGTAGCTGTCGGTGCGGACGGGCAGGAGGGGCCGGGACCAGTCGGTGGGGTTCGCGGCCCCGGTCCAGACGTGCAGGCCCCAGCCCTCGTAGGCGCCGTCGGAGCGCTGGTAGTGGAGGACGGCCTTGGTGGTGTCCTGCGGGGGCTGTGCGGGGCGTTCGGTGCGGACGGTCTCCTTGCCCTGTTCGAGCCAGATCTCGCCGGTGCGGGTGAGGTCGATGGTGCGGTCGGCGGGGACGTCCTTGGTGCCGTCCTTGTCGACGACGAGGTAGCCGACGGAGGTGGCGCCGGGCTTGAGGCGGACGTGGGCGAAGGCGCCGTAGGCGTCGCGGCCGGTGAAGGGGCGGCCCTCGGGCCAGGGGCCGATCTCGCCGTCGGCGACGTCGCCCCAGGCGTACAGGCGCCAGTCGGAGTAGTCGCCGTCGGGGCGGTTGTAGTGGACCACGGCGTAGTCGCGCTGGGTGGCGGTGGGGACCTCCTTCGGCGGGACGGCGCCCGCGGTGGAGGCGGCGAGGGCGCTTCCGGTGCGGCCGGAGGAGTCGACGGCGACGGCCTTGTAGCGCAGGGGTGTGCCGGGTGACGTGGCAATGTGCTGTGTCACCTTGTACGGCGCGTGGTCGGCGGAGCCGAGGACCTGCCAGGGGCCGTCACCGACCTGGGCGGCGAACACCACGCGGTTGAGGCCGCCGCCGGTGACCGTGGCGGAGACCTCGACGGTGCCGGTGGCGCCGGGGGCCGGGGCCTTGAGCGTCGGCTCCGGAGCGGCGGTGGGGGCGGCGAGGGGGCCCTCGGCACGGAGGACGAGGGAGCCCAGGGCGGGCACCGTGACGGTCAGCTTGCCGTCGGCGGCGGAGCGGACGGTGCCGGAGCCGCCGTAGAGGGTCCGGAAGTCGCTGCCCGCGGCGCTGTCCACGGGGATCTCGACGGTGCGGGGGGCGTCGGCGTTGTTGACGGCGACGAGGTATTCGGCGCGGGAGTAGGCGTCGGTGCGGGTGAAGGCGTAGACGGAGTCGCCGCCGCCGGTGGCGGCGCGTTCGGTCTGGACGCCGTCGCGGAGCGCGGGGTGCGCCTTGGTGAGGCGGGACAGGGCGGCGATCTGCCGGTAGAGGGGGTGTGCGGGGTCGTAGGCGTCGCTCGCGTGGGTGCGGTCGGTGCCGAGCTGGTCGTCGTCGAGGTAGTCGGCGGTGCGCGAGGCGAAGAGGCTCTGGCGGGCGTCCTTGTCGCCGCCCGCGCCGGTGAAGCCCTGCTCGTCCCCGTAGTAGACGACCGGGTTGCCGCGGGAGAGGAACATCAGCTCGTTGGCGAGGCGGTAGCGGGAGAGCAGTTCCGCCTCCCCGGCCTGCGGGCGGTCCTGGCGGAGGAAGGTGCCGAACCGGCCCATGTCGTGGTTGCCGAGGAAGGTCACCTGTTCGTAGGCGTTGGCCTTGTCGGTGGTGTACCGGTGGTCCTCGGCGAAGACGGCCGAGAGGCGGGAGGCGGGTCCGCCCTGGGAGGCGTAGCCGCGGACGGCTTCCTGGAGCGGGAAGTCCAGGGTGGAGTCGAGGCGGCCGCGGGTCACGTACGGGGCGGTGACCGCCGGGTCGGCGGAGTAGACCTCGCCGAACATGAAGAAGTCGGGGCGTCCCCGCTGCGCGGCGTAGCGGTCCAGGGCGGTGGCCCACTGGGTCCAGAACTCGGTGTCGACGTGCTTCACGGTGTCGATGCGGAAGCCGTCGATCTTGAAGTCCCGGACCCACTTCTTGTAGATCTCGGCCATGCCGTCGACGACCTCGGGGCGTTCGGTCCACAGGTCGTCGAGGCCGACGAAGTCGCCCTGGTCGGAGGATTCCCCGGCGAAGGTGGAGTCGCCGCGGTTGTGGTACATCGTGGGGTCGTTGAGCCAGGCGGGGACCTTGAGGTTCTTCTTGGCCTCGGGGACCACCGGGGTGCGGGGGAATGAGCCGCGGTCGACGGCGGGGAAGGGCTTCTTGCCGTCGGCGTAGTCGGCGTCGTCGAAGGGGACGCCGTCGGCGGTCAGGTAGGGGAAGGCTCCCTTGGAGAGGTACTGGTAGGACTTCTCCTCGTAATCGACCACGTCGGCGGTGTGGTTGGTGATGACGTCGAAGAAGACCTTCATGCCCTTGCGGTGGGCCGCGTCGATCAGGGTGCGGAGGTCGTCGTTGGTGCCGAAGTGCGGGTCGACCTGCGTGAAGTCGGTGATCCAGTAGCCGTGGTAGCCGGCGGAGGCGTCCTTGCCGGTGCCCTGGACGGGCTGGTTCTTGAAGATCGGGGCCAGCCAGATGGCGGTGGTGCCCAGGCCCTTGACGTAGTCGAGCCGGTCCTTGAGGCCCTTGAGGTCGCCGCCCTGGTAGAAGCCCTTGTCGGTGGGGTCGAGGCCGGTCTCCAGGCGGGTGCCGGTGAGTCCGCCGCGGTCGTTGGATCGGTCGCCGTTGGCGAAGCGGTCGGGCAGGACGAAGTAGAACTGCTCCCGGGTCAGGTCGTGCCGGGCGGGTTGGGCGGCGAGGCGGGCGTCCGAGGGCGGGGCCGGCGGCGCGGCCGCGGCCGCCGGGAGGGCGGGCGCGAGCGTCGCGGCCAGCGCGGCGGCGACGAGTCCCGCGGCGCTGCGCAGGGCTGGGCGTATCACGGCAGGTGCTCCTTGCGGGGGCTGGTGTGTCCGGCGGGTGCGGGATGCGCGTGGGGGTCGCGGGGACCGGCCGGTGGTGATGAGGGCCGCCCGGTGGCGGTGGCGGGATGTGAGTGCCACCGGGCGGCCCTGGTCTCGGGGGATGTTCAGCCGCGCCAGGTGTCGGAGAGCACGAGGCGTCCGCTCGCGGGGACGGTCGCGGTGCGGTCGGCCCCGCTCTCCCAGGTGACGTTCCCGGCGGCGTCCTTGCGGACGTACTTGTAGGTGAAGGTGGTGCCCGCCGGGAGGTCGAGGGGGAGGCTCCACAGCGGGTAGGCGGCCGGGTCGAGCTTGGGGGCGGTGGCGGTGTTCCAGCCGCCCAGGGCCGGGTGGCTGCCGGTGACGTGGATGTTCTGGCCCCAGCTGGTGGTGGCCGTGACCCCGAAGGTGACCCCGCCGGTGGCGGGCGGCGGGGTGGTCCCGCCGGAGCAACTCCGCGCCCCGGCGTGCAGGGCGAGGGCGGTGCCCGCGCCCAGGGTGGCGGTGAACTGTCCGGAGGAGGCGACGGTCACGGTGCGGCCGGACTGCACGTCGCAGTAGTCCCCGGCGGGCAGGCCGGTCTGGAAGGTGCGGGTCAGGGCGGAGCCCTCGTGGTTGACGGCCACGTACCCCTTGTCCCCGCGGCCGAAGGCGATCCGGTCCCCGCCGTCGTCCCACCAGTGCGTGACGCCCTGACCGCGGGTCACGTTCCGGAAGCCGACCATGGAGGAGATCTCGCGCCAGGCGTGCTGGCACTTCCAGCCGTCGGTGTAACAGGCGTTCACGGTGCCGCCGTTGGGCGGGCCGGCGTCCTTGTCGGTCCACTCGTACCCGGAGTGGACGTCCGGGGAGCCGTACGGCCAGGCCAGCATGAACACGCTCGCCAGGGTGTAGGCGGAGCCGTTCTTGTAGCTGAGGGTGTCACCGACGCGCTCGGTGTCGTGGTTGTCCACGAAGACCCCGGACTGCCCGCCGGCCATGTAGCCCCAGGACTCGCCGAAGTTCTTGAGGTGGGCGAGGTTCTCGTTCTGGAAGACCCGCTTGAGGTCGCGGGCGTACCGGAACTCCTGGACGTCCCCGCTGCCGAGGTACTCGGCAGGGGAGACGGCCTCCCCCGCCCCGTGGATGGCCTCCAGCTTCCAGTAGGCGTTCGGGTTCCTCAGCCGGGACTTGATGTTCGCGAGGTCGGCGGCCGGCATGTGCTTGGCGGCGTCGATGCGGAATCCGTCCACACCGAGGGAGAGCAGGTCGTTGAGGTAGCCGGCGATCCGGCCGCGGACGTACTCCTCTCCGGTGTCGAGGTCGGCGAGCTGGACCAGTTCGCAGTTCTGGACGTTGGCGCGGTCCTGGTAGTTGCCGATGACGGCCCGGCAGTCGTCCATGTCCGGACCCGAGTAGATCCCGGGGTAGTTGTACTTGGAGTACGACGAGCCGCCGGTGCCGACCCCGGAGCCGTCCTGGCCGGCCATGTGGTTGATGACGGAGTCGGCGACCACCTTGACCCCGGCCGCGTGGCAGGTGTCGATCATGTTCTTGAAGGCGGTGCGGTCGCCCAGCCTGCCGGCGATCTTGTAGCTGACCGGCTGGTACGAGGTCCACCACTGGCCGCCCTGGACGTGCTCCTGGGGCGGGGAGACCTGGACGAAGCCGTATCCGGCGGGGCCGAGGGTGTCGGTGCAGGCGCGGGCCACCGAGTCGAACTTCCACTCGAAGAGGACGGCGGTGACGTCCTTGGCGCCGGGGGGCGCGGCCGCGGCCTGGGGGGCCTGGACGGCGAGGGCGCCGGCCGCGAGGGCGAGGGCGGCCCCGAGGGCCGGTCCGCGGGTACGTGCGGGCATGGATGTCCTCCTGGCGAAGAGGCGGCCCTGAGCGGCAACGCGCCGTGCCCGCAAGGCCGAGATGCATTGAAAGCTGACTGAAACTTCTTGCGGTCGCGACCGTACGGATCCGGAGTCCACCCGTCAACCCTTTGGACACGCTCTGGAAATGTGCTGGAAATCCAGGAGATTTTCGGCCGCAACAACTTACGCAAGAGATTGCAACAGTGTTAGCTTCGTCCCGCTCCCGGTCCGGCCGGACGGGGGTCCCCGCCGGTCCGCGGACCCCGGGGCCCCACGCGCCCGGACGGCCGGGCCGGGCGCTCGTGCCCGCGGAGGGCCGGTGTGCCCAACCCGGGACGCCCGCGCACCGGCTCCGGACGCGCGTCCGGAGCCGGGCGGCCGGTCAGCGTCGGGGCACCTGCGCGGTGGACCCCCGCACCACCAGCTCCGGCTGGAAGACGAACTCCGTTCGCTCCACCGGGTGTCCGCCCACCGCCTCCAGCAGCGCCCCCACGGCCGCCGTGGCCATGGCCCGCACGGGCTGGCGGACGGTGGTCAACGGCGGGTCGGTGAACGGGATCAGCGGGGAGTCGTCGAAGCCGACCACGGACACGTCGGTGGGGACCCGCAGGCCCCGTTCCCGGGCCGCCCGGATCACCCCGAGGGCCATCGGGTCGCTGCCGCAGACGATGCCGGTGCAGCCGCGGTCCAGCAGCGCCCCGCCCGCCGCGTGTCCGCCCTCCACCGTGAACAGGGTGCGCTGGACGAGCGCGTCCGCCTCCTCGGCGGGGGTGCCGAGCAGCTCCGCCAGGGCGGCGCGGAAGCCCTCCTCCTTGCGGCGGGAGGGCACGTACCGGGTGGGGCCGACGGCCAACCCGATGCGGGTGTGGCCGAGTTCGGCCAGGTGACGGACGGCCATGGTCGCCGCGGCCCGGTCGTCCGGGGAGACGAAGGGGGCGTTGACGCGTTCGTTGTAGCCATTGATGAGCACGAACGGCACCCCGCGGGCGGCGAGGCGCAGGTAGCGGGCCGGGTCGGCGGTGTCGTCGGCGTGCAGTCCGGAGAGGAAGACGATGCCGGTGACCCCGCGCTCCTCCAGTTGTTCGACCAGTTCGTCCTCGGTGGCCCCGCCGGGGGTCTGGGTGCAGAGCACGGGGGTGTAGCCGTGTCCGGCCAGGGCCTGTTCGATGACCTGGGCGAAGGCCGGGAAGATCGGGTTGGTGAGTTCGGGGATGAGCAGGCCGACGAGGCCGTTGCTCTTGCGGCGCAGCCGCACCGGACGCTCGTAGCCGAGGACGTCCAGTGCGGCCAGCACCTTGTGCCGGGTGGTCGCGGAGACCCCGGCCTTGCCGTTCAGGACCCGGCTGACGGTGGCCTCGCTGACCTGCGCCTGTCCGGCGATGTCGGCGAGCCGCGGGGCCGCCGGATCGGCGGCCCGCGGCGGGGGGAGGGTCACACCGCCCACCAGACGGTGCTGTCGGCGGGCAGCGCGGTGTCGGCGCCGGTGGTCTCCGGGGTCGCGGAGGCCAGCAGGACCCGGCCGGGGGCGGGTACGGCCACCGGGGTGCCGGTGGTGTTGACGGTGCAGACCAGGGCGCTGCCGTCGGTGCCGGTGCGGCGGAAGGCCAGGACGCCTTCGGGGGCGGGCAGCCATTCCACGGCGTCCCCGGCGCCGAGGGCGGGGTGGGTGCGGCGGACGGTGAGGGCGCCGCGGTAGAGCTCCAGCATGGAGGCGGGGTCGCCGGTCTGGGCCTCGACGCTGAGCGCGGCCCAGGAGTCGGGCTGCGGGAGCCAGCTGGGGCCGCCGGTCTCGGGGCCGAAGCCGTAGGGGGCCTCGGTGCCGGACCACGGGAGGGGGACGCGGCAGCCGTCGCGGAGGCCGTCCTGGCCGTTCTCCTTGAAGAAGGAGGGGTCCTGGCGGACGGCGTCGGGGAGGTCGAGGACCTCGGGGAGGCCGAGTTCCTCGCCCTGGTAGACGTAGGCGGAGCCGGGCAGGGCGAGCATCAGGAGGGCGGCGGCTCGGGCGCGGGCCTGCCCCTGGTCGCCGCCTCCGTAGCGGGTGACGTGGCGGACCACGTCGTGGTTGGAGAGCACCCAGGTGGTGGGGGCGCCGACGGGGCGCATGGCGTCGAGGGAGTCGTCGATGGCGGTGCGCAGGGCCGCGGCGTCCCAGCCGGTGGTGAGGTAGTGGAAGTTGAACGCCTGGTGGAGTTCGTCGTGGCGGAGGTAGAGGGCGGTGCGGTCGGCGCTGGGGGTCCAGGCTTCGGCGACGCCGATGCGGTCGCCGGCGTATTCGTCGAGGACCTTGCGCCAGGAGCGGTAGATCTCGTGGACGCCGTCCTGGTCGAAGAAGGGGAGGACCTGGTTGCCGAGGAGCTTGAGCTGTTCGTCGCGGCCGAGGTCGGGCAGGCCGGGGGCCTTGACGAGGCCGTGGGCGACGTCGATGCGGAAGCCGTCGGTGCCCATGTCGAGCCAGAAGCGCAGGATGGAGCGGAACTCGTCCTGGACGGCGGGGTGTTCCCAGTTGAAGTCGGGCTGTTCCGGGGCGAAGAGGTGGAGGTACCACTCGCCGGGGGTGCCGTCGGGGTTCTCGGTGCGGGTCCAGGCGGGGCCGCCGAAGATGGACTCCCAGTCGTTGGGCGGGAGTTCGCCGAGGTCGCCTTGGCCGGGGCGGAAGTGGAAGCGTTCGCGGAGCGGGGTGCCGGGGCCTTCGCGGAGGGCCTGCTTGAACCATTCGTGCTGGTCGGAGCAGTGGTTGGGGACGAGGTCGACGATGATGCGCAGGCCGAGGGCGTGGGCTTCGCGGATGACGGCGTCGGCGTCGTGGAGGGTGCCGAACATCGGGTCGATGGCCCGGTAGTCGGCGACGTCGTAGCCCGCGTCGGCCTGCGGGGAGGCGTAGAAGGGGCTGAGCCAGACGGCGTCGACGCCGAGGTCCTTGAGGTAGGGCAGGCGGGTGCGGACGCCTTCGAGGTCCCCCATGCCGTCACCGTTGCTGTCGGCGAAGCTGCGCGGGTAGACCTGGTAGATCACCGCGTCTCTCCACCAGCCCGGGTGCGGGCCGGTGGTGCCGGTGGCCGGGGCGGCCGGAGCAGCGAGGTGCTGGGTCATGTCGTCCTTGGAGGGAGTGGTGGTCGGGTGGGCTGCGCGTGGCGCCGGGTGGTCAGCCCTTGGTGGCGCCCGCGGTCATGCCCGCGACGAGGTGCCGCTGGGCGAAGAGGAAGAAGGCGGCGGCGGGGATGGCGATGAGGACGGAGGCGGCCGTCATCGGGCCCCAGTTGGCCGTGTACTGGGTGACGAAGGTCTGGAGTCCGCCGGCGAGGGTGAGGTTGTCCTCGCCGACCATGAAGGCGGAGGCGTAGGCGACTTCGCCCCAGGCGGTGATGAAGGAGTAGAAGCCGGTAACGGCGAGTCCGGGCTTGGCGAGGGGGAGGATCAGTCGCCAGAAGGTGCCGAAGGGGTTGAGTCCGTCGACGCGGCCGGATTCGTCGATCTCGACGGGGATGGTGTCGAAGAAGCCCTTCATCATCCAGGCGCAGAAGGGGACCGCGATGGTGAGGTAGGTGATGATCAGGCCGACGGGCTGGTTGAGCAGGCCGAGCTGTCCCATGAGGTTGTAGAGCGGGACGATGAGGATGGCCATCGGGAACATCTGCGTCACCAGCAGGGTCCACATCAGGGGCTTCATGCCGGGGAACTTGAAGCGGCTGACGGCGTAGCCGGTGGTGGCGGCGATGAACACGCCGAGGACGGTGGTGACGGCGGCGACGAGGACGGAGTTGCCGAACCAGGTGAAGAAGGAGGTGGACTCCACGAGGTAGCGGTAGTTGTCGAGGGTGGGGTCCTTGACGAAGTCCGTGGTGATGGCGTCCTTGGCGGGCTTGAGGGAGGTGAGGAGCACCCACAGGACCGGGAAGACGGCGATGACGGAGGCGACGACGAGGGTGGCGTGCAGGCCGAAGGAGGCGAGCGGGCCGCGTTCTCCGCGCTTGCGTACGGCGGTGGCCATGGTCACCACACCTCTCCTTGCTTGCGCAGTGCGCGCCGGTAGACCAGCGCGAAGATCATGAGCAGGGCGAGGATGAGCACGCCCCAGGTGGCGGAGCCCGCGAAGTCGCGGGGGGATTCCACGAAGGCTTCGCGGAAGGCCTGGGTCACCAGGATCTCGGTGGCGTCGCCGGGGCCGCCCCGGGTGAGCAGGAAGATCACCGGGAACATGTTGAAGGTCCAGATGGTGGAGAGCAGGATCACGGTCATGCTGACGGTGCGCAGTCCGGGCAGGGTGATGTGCCGGAAGCGCTGCCAGGGGCTCGCGCCGTCCATTTCGGCGGCTTCGTAGAGCTCGCCGGGGATGGACTGGAGGCCGCCGAGGAGGGCGACCATCATGAAGGGGACGCCGAGCCAGACGTTGACGGCGATGACGGAGAGCTTGGCCCAGGTGGGGTCGTCCAGCCAGGGCACGGCGGCGATGCCGCCGCCTTCGAGGAGCTTGTTGAGGATGCCGTTGTCGCGGTTGAAGAGGAACCGCCAGGCGAAGACGGAGACGAAGCCGGGGACGGCCCACGGCAGGATGAGGGCCATCCGGTAGGCGGAGCGTCCGCGGAAGTTCCGGTTGAGCATGGTGGCGAGGGCGAGGCCGAGCGTGAAGGTGATGCTCACGCAGGCCACGGTCCAGATGACGGTCCACACCAGCCGCTGGAGGAAGATCGGGTCACTGATGACGGCCGTGTAGTTGTCGAGGCCGACGAAGGAGTAGGTGGCCTCGATCTCGTTGACGCCGATGGTGCGGGCGACGTTGCGTTCGTTGGCGTCGGTCAGTGACAGGTAGACGCCGCGGACCAGGGGCCAGCCGATGATGACGCCGAGGACGAGGACGACGGGGGCCACCATGGCCCAGGCGTACCAGTGCTTGGCGAGGGTCTGGCCGAGGCCGGGCCTGGAGGTGCCCGGGGCCTTGCTGCCGGTCCTGCGGCTACGGCCGCGGGCGAGGTCCTCCTCGCCCGCGGCCTTCGCCACCGACTGGCTGGTGTGAGCAGCCATGGTCGTGTTACTTCCAGCCCTTGAGGATCTTGCGGAACTCGGCGCCCGCCGCCTCGGCCGCGTCCTCCGGGGAGGAGGAGCCGGTCACGGCCTTGGTGTACTGGACCTGGAGGGGGGCGAAGAGGCTGCCGTTCTCCGGGATCCAGGCGCGCTCGACGGCCTTGTCCACGGCGGGCTTGAAGAACTGGACCATCTCGTTGCCCTTCACCTCCGGGACCTCGTAGGCAGCGGTGCGGGTGGGCAGCAGGCTGAGCTCCTTGGCGGACTGCACCTGCACGTCCTGGGAGGTCATGTACTCCACGAAGGCGTGGGCGGCGTCGCGGTTCTTGGAGCCGGCGTAGACGGCGAGGTCGTGGCCGCCCTGCGGGGCGCCCTGGCCGGCGGAGCCGGCGGGGACGGCGGCGATGCCGAGGTTGGTCTTGTCCTTGAACTGGTCGCCGGCGTAGGCGTCGGCCACGGCCCAGGGGCCGTTGATCATCATGGCGACCTTGCCCGACTTGAAGGCGGTCTGCATGTTGTTCCAGCCGTCGGTGGCGTTGGTGATCGCGGCGCCGGAGGTGACCAGGTCGCGGGCGGCCTTGAAGGCCTTGACGCCGGCGGGGGCGTCGACGGTGACGGTCTTGTTCTTCGCGTCGACGAGGTCGCCGCCCTCGCCGTAGATGAGGGGGAGGAACCAGTAGGAGTCGTCGCCGCGCAGGTAGAGGCCGGACTTGCCGGTCTTCTTCTTGATGGCGGCGGCGGCGGTCTTGAGCTCCTCCAGGGAGGTCGGGGCCTCGACCCCGGCGTCCTTGAGGATCTTCTTGTTGTAGAAGAGGCCCATGGTGTCGATGACCTGCGGGACGGCGTAGGTCGCGCCCTCGAACTTGCCGGAGGCGGCGGCCTGGGCCAGGAACTCGGAGTCGACCTTCTTGGCGGTCTCGGCGGGGACCTTGTCCAGGTAGCCGAGGGAGGCGAAGTCGGCCACCCAGCCGACGTCGGCGCGGATGACGTCGGGGGCGTCGGCGCCGCTGCTGAAGGCGTTCTTCACCTTGTTCTGGGCGTCGCCGTACGGGACGTTGACGTACTTGACGGTGACCTTCGGGTGCTTCGCGGTGAACGCCTCGGCGATCTTCTGGAAGGTGGCCTTCTCGGCGTCGTTGGACGTGTCCCACCAGGTCACGGTGCCGGAGAGCTCGCCGCCCGCCTTCTTGTCACCGCTGCCGCCGTCGTTGCCGTCGCCGCCGCCGCACGCCGAAACCGCGAGCGCAAGGGCCGCGACCAGCGCGGTGGACGCTATGCCACGCCGCATGTGAACTCCTTGAGTGATCCCGTCCGCCCCGTCGCGGTCCCGAGTTGCCAGGAACCTAACAAGGCCGCAACCGGTCGGAAAGACCTTGCGGCAAATTTCTGCAAGGAAGGTCGATCGTTACATCCGTGTGTCCATACGGTTGCCGCAGCTTGCTGTTTGTTCGAGCCGCCGGGCCCGCAACCCGGGGCGGTACCGCCGCGTTGACCCCATATGACCCACGAGCCGGCCGCCGACCACCTTGCAAGACCTTCCAGCAACGTGACGGGCCGTCGGCCGGAGGGCGCCCCGGGCCGGCGGTCGGACGCCGTGGTCTACCAGGTCTGCGTCCCCTCCTTCGCGGACGGCGACGGGGACGGCACCGGCGACCTGCGCGGGCTCCGCGCCCGGCTGCCGCACCTGGCCCGGCTCGGCGTGGACGCCCTCCGACTCACCTCCTGCCACACCTCCGCCGGGGCCGGACGCCCGGGACCGACCCCCTCCGCCGCGCATCCGGCCGACACCGGGGAGCTGGTCCGGGCCGCGCACCGGCTCGGGATCCTCGTCCTCGCCGGACCCGGCGGCGACCCGGACTTCGACGCGGGCCCCCTGGACTGCCCGTGGGAGGCGGAGGCCCTGCGCGGGACGGTGGAGAAGTCCCTGACCGCGGCCGCCGAGGCCGGTACGAGCGCCACCTGGGTCCTCTCGCACCACGACGCGCCCCGCCACCGCACCCGGGCCGGCAGCCTGCGGCGGGCCCGGGCCGCAGCCCTGCTCCTCCTCGGCCTGCCGGGATCCGCGCACCTCTACCAAGGGGAGGAGCTGGGCCTGCCGGAGACCGCCGGCCCGCCGGGCGCGCCGCGCGACCCCTGCCGGTCCCCGATGCCCTGGTCCGGACGGCACCCCGGGAACGCGGGCGGGCCCGGGCCGACGCCCCGGGCCGCGGACCGGGGCCGGGGCGGGGACGGGGACCGGGACGGGCTCACGGTCGCGGCGCAGACCGGCGACCCGCACTCCACCCTGGAGCTCTACCGCGCCGCCCTGGAACTGCGCCGGGCCCTGCCCGGACTCGGCGCCGGGGACGGACCGGAGTGGCTGCCCGCCCCCGAGGGGGTGCTCGCCTTCGCCCGACCCGGGTTCGTCTGCACCGCGAGCACCCGGGACGCCCCCGTGGAGATGCCGGTGCCGGGCCGGCCCGTCCTGTCGAGCGCGCCCGTGGACCCTGCCGGGCGGTCTGTCCTCATTCCCGGCGGTTCCTGCACCTGGTGGGCAATCTGACATGAGACCGGTACAGTCCAATCCCATGACCGCGAGGCTGGCCGACATCGCAGCACAGGCGGGGGTCAGCGAAGCCACAGTCAGCCGCGTGCTCAACGGCAAGCCCGGTGTGGCCGCGGCCACCCGTGAATCCGTGCTCGCAGCACTCGACGTGCTGGGGTACGAGCGCCCCGTACGGCTCCGCCGGCGCAGCGCCGGACTGGTCGGACTGATAACCCCCGAGCTGGACAACCCCATCTTCCCGGCGCTGGCCCAGGTCATCGGACAGGCCCTCACCCGGCAGGGGTACACCCCCGTCCTCGCCACCCAGACCCCCGGCGGCTCCACCGAGGACGAACTGACCGAGATGCTCGTGGACCGCGGGGTCTCCGGGATCATCTTCGTCTCCGGGCTGCACGCGGACATCACCGCCGACATGACCCGCTACGACCAACTCCGCGGCCAGGGCGTCCCCTTCGTCCTCATCAACGGCTTCTCCCCCAAGGTGCAGGCCCCCTTCGTCTCCCCCGACGACCGGGCCGCGATGCAGTTGGCCGTCACCCACCTCACCGCCCTCGGCCACACCCGCATCGGGCTGGCCGTCGGCCCCAAGCGGTTCGTGCCGGTGCTCCGCAAGATCGAGGGCTTCCGGACCGCCGTCCGGGACCACCTCGGACTCGACGCCGAGCAGGCCGAGGAACTGGTCCAGCACTCTCTGTACACGCTGGAGGGCGGACAGGCCGCGGCCGACGCCCTCATCTCCCGCGGCTGCACGGCCGTGGTGTGCGCCAGCGACATGATGGCGCTCGGCGCGATCCGGGCCGCCCGGCGGCAGGGCCTGCGGGTCCCCCAGGACGTCTCCGTGGTCGGCTTCGACGACTCCCCGTTGATAGCGTTCACCGACCCGCCGCTGACCACCATCCGGCAGCCCGTCCAGGCCATGGGCCAGGCCGCGGTGCGCACGTTGCTGGAGGAGATCGGGGGTACGCCGGCCCCGCACAGCGAGTTCGTCTTCCACCCCGAGCTGGTGGTGCGCGGCTCCACCGCCTCCGGTCCGGGTCGACCCTGAGCCGGTCCCCCGGTGGGGGTCCTCCGCAGGGCGGACGGGCTGCGGCCAAGACCGTCCCGAGGGATGATCGGGGCAGGAAAGGCATCTGGCAGACTCTCTCCCTATGGGTGAAGCGAGCGTGAAGGCACCGGAAACCCGGACGGATACTTTGTCACCCACGGTGAGCGAAGCCCGGCCGGGCCCCGCGCGTACCCGCCTGCAGCGACTGCGGGCCCCGCGGCGCCCCCGGCTCTGGTTCGAGATCCTGCTGATCGCCGTCAGCTACTGGACGTACTCGCTCATCCGCAACGCCGTTCCCGAGCAGAAGGAACAGGCCCTGCGGAACGCCGACTGGATCTGGCGCACCGAACACCAGCTGGGCATCGCGGTCGAGAAGACGGTCAACCACGCCGTGGACTCCGTGACCTGGCTGATCGTGGGTATGAACTACTACTACGCCACGCTGCACTTCATCGTGACCATCGGCGTGCTCGTCTGGGTCTACCGTACGCAGCCGGGCCGTTACGCGGCGACACGGCTGGTGCTGTTCGCGACCACCGGCGTGGCCCTCGTCGGCTACTACTGCTACCCGCTGGCCCCGCCCCGCCTGATGACCGGCGAGAACTTCATCGACACCGTGCTGGTCCACCAGACCTGGGGCTCGATGGCCTCCGGGGACCTGAAGAACATGTCGAACCAGTACGCCGCCATGCCTTCCATGCACATCGGCTGGTCCCTGTGGTGCGGGCTGACCATCTTCGCCCTGGCCTCGGTGCCGTGGGCACGGGTGCTGGGCCTGCTGTACCCGGCGGCCACGCTGGTGGTCATCGTGGCCACGGCCAACCACTTCTGGCTGGACGCCGTCGGCGGCATGATGTGCCTGGCCTTCGGCTACACCGTGTCGCGCCTCTGGTACGGGGCGCTTCCGCAGCACCTGCCGAAGCTGCCGGAGGGCCCGGCCGGGCCCTCGGCCACGGCCGTGCTGCTGTCCCGGCTGCGGGGGGCGCGGGGCTGACCCCGCGCCGTTCCCCGCTCCTCCCCGCCCCGCCCCGCCGGGTGCGTCCTAGCGGTCCGCGTAGAAGAGCTCGTCGACGACGGCGCGGGCCCGGCGGGTGACCCTGCGGTAGTCGTCCAGCATCTCGCCGGCCCGGCCCGGCCCGTAGCCCAGGTAACGCCCCACGGCCGCCAGCTCGCGGGCCTCGGTGGGAAAGGTGTCCCCGGCCCGGCCGCGCACCAGCATCACGGCGTTGCGGACCCGGGTGGCCAGGACCCACGCCTCGTCCAGGATCCGGGCCTCCTCCACGGGCAGCAGACCCGCCGCGGTGGCCGCGGCCAGGGCGGGCCGGGTGCGGGTGGTGCGCAGGCCCGGTTCGACCCAGCCGTGGCGGAGCTGGAGCAGCTGCACCGTCCACTCCACGTCGCTGAGGCCGCCGCGGCCCAGTTTCGTGTGGAGGGTCGGGTCGGCGCCGCGGGGCAGTCGTTCGGTCTCCATGCGGGCCTTGAGCCGGCGGATCTCGCGGACGGCGTCCTCGCCGAGGCCCTCCACCGGGTAGCGCAGCGGGTCGACCAGCTCGATGAAGCGGCGTGCGAGGTCCTCGTCCCCGGCCACGGGCTCGGCCCGCAGCAGGGCCTGGCTCTCCCACACCAGCGACCACCGCTTGTAGTAGGCGGCGTAGGAGGCGAGGGTGCGCACCAGGGGGCCGCTGCGGCCTTCGGGGCGCAGGTCGGCGTCGATGAGGAGGGGCGGGTCGGCGGTGGGCAGCTGGAGGAGCCGGCGCATCTCGGCGATGACGGCCTGGGCGGCCTTGGCGGCCTCCTGCTCGTCCACGCCCTCACGGGGTTCGTGGACGAAGAGGACGTCGGCGTCGGAGCCGTAGGACAGCTCGTGTCCGCCGAAGCGGCCCATGCCGATGACGGCGAACCGGGTGGGCAGGGTGTCGCCCCACTGGCTGCGGACGGCGGCCCGCAGGGCTCCGGCGAGGGTGGCGGCGGTCAGCTCGGAGACGGCGGTGCCGACCCGGTCCACGAGGGCGGCCGGGTCCTCCTCGGCGGGGCTGTCCTCGGTGCCGTAGGTGGCGATGATGTCGGCGGCGCAGGTCCGGAAGAGCTCGCGGCGGCGGACCCCGCGGGCGGCGGCCACGCCCGCTTCGGCGGTGTCGGCGCGGCCGACGGCGGCGAGGACCTCCTGTTCGAGGGCCTCGTGGCCGCGGGGTTCCAGGCCGCCGGGGTCGCCGAGCAGGGCCACGGCCTCGGGGGCGCGCATCAGCAGGTCGGGGGCGAGCCGGCCGGCGGACAGCACCCGGGCCAGGTTCTCGGCGGCGGCGCCCTCGTCGCGGAGCAGCCGCAGGTACCAGGGGGTCTTTCCGAGGGCGTCGGAGACCTTGCGGAAGTTGAGGAGTCCGGCGTCGGGGTCGGCGGAGTCCGCGAACCAGCCGAGGAGGACGGGCAGCAGGGTCCGCTGGATCGCGGCCTTGCGGGTGACTCCGGAGGCCAGGGCCTCCAGGTGGCGCAGGGCCGAGGCGGGATCGGCGTACCCGAGGGCCTCCAGGCGCTGCCCGGCGGCGCGCGGGGAGAGGCGGATCTCGCCGGGGGCGAGCTGGGCCACGGCGTCGAGGAGGGGCCGGTAGAACAGCTTCTCGTGGAGGCGGCGGACCACGGAGGCGTGCCGGCGCCACGCCTTCTGCAGTTCGACGACCGGCTCGGTGCGCAGGCCGAGGGAGCGGCCCAGGCGCCGCAGGTCGGCCTCGTCCTCGGGCACCAGGTGGGTGCGGCGCAGCCGGTACAGCTGGATGCGGTGCTCCATGGCGCGCAGGAAGCGGTAGGCGTCGCCGAGCTGGGCGGCGTCGGTACGGCCCACGTAGCCGCCGGCGGCGAGGGCGTGCAGGGCGTCGAGGGTGGTTCCGGAGTGCAGGCCGGCGTCGCTGCGGCCGTGCACGAGCTGGAGGAGCTGGACGGCGAACTCGACGTCGCGGAGTCCGCCGGGGCCGAGCTTCAGCTCGCGATCGACCTCCGCGGCGGGGATGTTGTCGACGACGCGGCGGCGCATCTTCTGGACGTCGGCGACGAAGTTCTCGCGTTCGGCGGCCTGCCAGACCAGGGGCGCTATGGCGGCGGTGTAGGCGGCGCCCAGCTCGGTGTCGCCGGCGACCGCGCGGGCCTTCAGGAGGGCCTGGAATTCCCAGGTCTTGGCCCAGCGCTGGTAGTAGGCGAGGTGGGAGGAGAGGGTGCGGACCAGGGGGCCGTTGCGGCCCTCGGGCCGCAGGTTGGCGTCCACCGGCCAGATGGTGCCCTCGACGGTGGTGTCGGAGCAGATCCGCATGAGGTGGGAGGCCAGCCGGGTGGCGGCCTGGAGGGCGGGGGCCTCCTCGGCGCCGGCGGCGGCCTCCGCGACGAAGATGACGTCCACGTCGGAGACGTAGTTCAGCTCGTGGCCGCCGCACTTGCCCATGGCGATCACGGCGAGGCGGGCCTTCGCCGCGTCGTCGGGGGCGGCGGCGCAGGCGATGCGCAGGGCGGCGCGGAGGGTGGCGGTGGCGAGGTCGGCGAGCTCGGCGGCGGCCTGGGCCACGTCGGTGGTGCCGCAGACGTCGCGGGCGGCGATGGAGAGCAGGCAGCGGCGGTAGGCCACGCGGAGGGAGACGGGGTCGTCGGCCCCGGCCAGTCCGCGTTCGAACTCCTCGACCCCGGGGTGCAGGTCGGCGGCCTCGTAGGTGACGAGGGCCTGCCAGTCGTCGGGGTGGCGGGCGAGGTGGTCGGCGAGGGCCTCGGAGGCGCCGAGCACGCCGAGGAGCCGATCGCGCAGGGGTTTGGCGGTGACCAGGGTGGTCAGCAGGGTGCCGTCGCCGTCCGGGGCCTGGGCCTCGGCGAGCCGGACCAGCCCGCGGAGGGCGAGGTCGGGGTCGGCGGTCGCGCCGAGGGCGTCGAGGAGCACGGGGTCGCTGCGCACCGGGGCCAGCTCGGGTACCTCCAGGAGCCGGGCCGCCGCGGTGGGGTCGGTGAACCCGTGCCGCAGCAGCCTGATCGAGGTGCTGCTCCTGCGTCCGGGGACCGTCATCCCGCCGCCTCCCGTTCCACGCGCCGCCGGCCCGCCCGGCCACGCCCGCTCCGGCCCCCGAGCCTATCCCGTGCCCCGACACCCCCGCCGCCCGCCGACGCGCGGCGGGGCGTGGTCCGGCCTGCGACTACAGCACCGGGAGGTTCTTGCGGAGTTCGAAGGCCGTGACCTCCGAGCGGTACTCCTCCCACTCCTGCTTCTTGTTGCGGAGGAACTTGGGCTGACCAGCACAGTCACAAGCGTGGCGCCGAAATCCCAGGCAGGACGGGCCCGGAACCCGCCGACTTTGGTCGTCCTTGGCTTCCGTCGGCCGCCGTCTGACGGCCCACAGACGGCCCGGCACCGGGCGCTGCCACCACGCTAGGCGGCCCTGCCGTTCCAATCGTCCAAGTGATCGCGCGCAGTGTCGAGGAACCGGGCCAGGGAGTCAGCAGCAAAGGCCAAAGCCGTCTGAACCTCGGCGTGCCGGACGATCGGCCTATCACTCATGATCACGATTGGAAACTCTGGGTTGTCGATTGGCATGGGACTGTTCGCCGTCATGTTCAAGTACTCGCCGAGCGCCGTCACCATGTCTCGGCACTTGGCCAAGACTCCGTCCGCAGCCTCCGCCACGAGCTTGGGCCCTGCGATGCGCACTCGAACAGCCGCGTCTCCCATCGTCTCAACAAGGGCCAGGATGTCCGCCTCCGTAGGCAGTGGATCGCGAGCGCTCGTACCAAACGCGAGGTTGTACGCCTTGACTACGTTGGCCATGTCCTGACACCCACTGATCACGGCACGAACCGACGTGGCGAAGCCATTGCAGGCATCCAGCCTGGTCTCGCGCACCGCCTTCCCGTACGCGTCAGCACCAGATTGCGCGGCAGCACCGATCGCGCCCTGCTTCGCGAACCTGGCCGCCAGCATGGTTCCGGCGGCGCCCACTACAGCACCCCCGACTGCCGCCGCAGCCGCAACAACGACCGTCGCCGTAGCGCCCATTGCCAAGTGGAAGTAGGACATGGGCTCCATGATGTTCGACCCGGCGATGGGCCGAAGCGTGAACGACTCAACTGGACCCATTGGTCCCGAATTGCAGGGAATGGAGATCTCTCCGCCCCCACCAACCGCTCAGGGGAACAGCTGGATCCGTCGACGTGGGACTCCTCCAGGCTCTAATCTCACGGCATGCCCGAAGACGCTCCTGAGCCCGAACCAGCCGAGCCCACGGATAGGCAGCCACCCTCTGCCTACATGGATGCACTGGCCTCGGCGCCTCTTAGTTGGCAATCCGCTTTTCGTGCAGCCCTGGCGAGTCACGCGCTCACTGCGCACAGGTTGGCGGGCGCCGAACTGGCACGGCGGTCGGCCGCAGTTGGCCCCATGGCCCAGGCCGTTGAGAAACTGTCCCGGCTGGCGATGGCACAGAACACTCAAAACGCCTCCGCCATAGCCAGTCTAGCCGAATTTCAGCAGCAACAAAGAGTCTTCGGAATCAGCATGCTCCAAACTGCTGCAAGCGCTGCACGTCACGCCTCCCGCACTCCGATTCCAACCAACGTTCACATTACCTATGCCGCCGCCCTTGCAGCATCTCAACGATCCACGGTCGAGCGGGCTTCAATTCTGCGCCCACTTCTCGAAAGTCGGTTCCCTTCCGAAATTATTGACTTGGCGACCGAGGCGCTGGAAGCAGCCGAAAACCTTGACGAGGCCGAAGATTGCCTGAACAATTCAGGCACGATCGAAGAAATCCCCGATGAACTTGTAGAGGAGATCGAAGCAGCTTTTTCAGACATCAGTGGGGCCATAGTTGACCTCCCACCCCACATGCAGCGTGCCTTGTTCGTCTGGTTCATTCGACTTCTAGTCTTCTCCCTGGCCTGCCACGCGATAATCGTGATCCCCGCAGGAATGGAAGTTCTTGCGATTCTCGGAGCTGGCGCATTGGACGCTGCTCGCGTGGCGGGTGACGCAGCAGGCTCAGAATGGGATAAGCGCTTCGGCCCTCCATCAAGCGCCGAAGAGACTGGCGACACCTAGCCGACTGATGCGGGTTGGCAAAAGGCGACAGCCGCATCATCCCCCGACTTGTAGCGTGGCCATCGCCTGCCGTGCGGGTCCGTAGCCTCAACCGCTCTAACTGCACGGATGAGAGCAGACGGACCCGCTGCGCGCAGTCGGCCAATTAGCGCTTCCCACGTTTCTGTCTGATATTCCGTGACGAGGCGCGCGGCACCATCCGAAAGGACGGCCGCCGACAGGACGGCAGAGGTATCCACTGAGCCCGCAAAGGCGTGATAGGCCGCCTCCGACATGGAGCCAGCGACCCAGTACCCCTCATCCGTGTTGCGGATTTCGCGTTGAGCGGCCACCAACTTGGCTACACTCGCTTGATGCTCCGGGGTACCCGTTTCGAATTTCTCTGTATCGGCACGCAGTTCTTGACATACGCCATCCACGCGCAGATCCGTCAGGACAGTGATTCCCGTTCGAGTCTCCAAAACAATTGGCGAGTCGGCAAGAACTAGGTGCTCGAATTCCTTCATCCCCTCACGGAGGATGGCCACGGTGGCCGACGGCGTGCCTGGATTTTTTAGGTCGCATTCCCGATGCGACTGCGCAACTCTTTCAAGAGCATCGGCCAGCCCATCGACAAGAGGCCGACTAGGTTCCGCCAATGCCGCAATCAGGTGGCCGCCGAGTTTGGCAACGTACCAGGGGACTCCGTGACGGCAGCCGGTGTCAAGACCAGCGGTACTCAGCCCGTCGAGCACGATAGCAAGGTTCGAGGTTCCAGCCACCCAGTCCTCATTGGGGGCGACCCCGCCCGGCTCGGTTGCAACGCTGACGTACATGTCATGCCTCGTGTCGGTAGATCGGGGAAACTCGCTCGCTCTCGATAACCTCAAGCGTCTTGGGGTCATAGCGGCATGAGATCAGAGTCGAGAACCGGCGGGTTCGAACATCGCGATAGAGATCTGCCAGGTTATTTTCGAGGTAATGGACGACCCCATTGGCACCAATCGCATGGATGCCCGCGATGTAGATGAAGGTGCCCTTGCCATCCAGCCGCGGCAGCCTCGCGAGGTAGCCGTAATCGGCGGCCGAGCCGTCTTCATCCATCGGGGATCGGTACACCTCCTGCGTCTTCAGATCCATCAGGTGCCAAGCGCGGTCCTTCTGGAAACGGAGGTGGTCGTCACCTTCAAGGACCTGAGCGATGATCGGCGATAGCCGAGGTCCGCACACCACAACGTGGTTGTCCCTGTTGAGGTTCACGATCCCCGTGGGCGGGATCACCTCGTACTTCGAATCCAGCTTCAAGGTGGCCAGCAACTTCCTGAGGTGGTCGAAGTTGTCGAGGTCTTCACGCGCGACGACCTCCCGCATGTCCTCCGAGGCCTTACCGGCCTCGTACTTGCCGCCGAGTGACACGGTCACCATGTCCGTACCGAAGAAGGCTCGCTCAGGCGGCGGCCCCTGGCTCGCCAGCTGTCCGACGCGTCCGCGGCTGACTCCCAGATGGGCCGCGATCTCCGACTGCGACATACCACCAGCAGCGGCTTCCTCGATCGCCTCACGGCGGATGCGCGCTAGCTCGGTCACCCGTCCCGAGTAGTCCGTCATCAGGACGCTCGCAGCCTTCGCACGCTCGACGGGGGCCGCAACCTGGGCCACCCGCTGCATCTCCTCGTGCACTTCCATCCTCCGCGCCTAGGGGGTCTAGCAACCATATCGCTAGAGGGGCTTGACGGCCATGGCGGGACTGCCTACCTTGGCTATCAGGTCGGCGCATAGACCCCCTAAGCAATAGCCGCTTGGGAGGGCTAAGCGTGCTCTGACCTGCACAGATCGACCCTGCACGTGCTCCTTGAGAACTGAAGAGAGTGCTGGCCCAGCCACCTGCACACGGGTGGTCGATGGGTCCTGAACGACAGAACTTCCGCGGGGCCGTTGCCTCGCGGTGAGCACCAGTGCTCACGGTCTCCGACACCCGTGTGGTGTCGGGGTGCCGTGGCCGCTCGTGCGTATCGAGAGGTCAGTCGTAACGAGCGCAGCCCCGGCGGTAGGACGCCGGGGCTGCTGTTCGGTCCCGTTCCTGTGTGAGAGGAGCAAGACCCGATGGTTTTCATCGTTGCACTTCAGAGTGGTGTTACCCGTCTGCCGGTCGATCTGGAGCCGACCGATGCGGAGTTGGCCGTGATCGAGGCGGAGATGCCGGTGATCGCGGCGGACGTGGAGTTACTGGACGCGTTGATCGTGCTGTTGGACCGGGACCCGTCGGAGTTCGACGGGCGGCGGGTCCGGCGGGCGTACCGGAAGCTGCTCGCGGCGCGTGCGGCGGCGGGGAACCGGGCCTCGGGCGGCGCCGCGTGAACGGCCGCGGTGAGTGCGGCGTTCCCGTGCTGGTCCTGTTCGGACTGCTCCTGATGGTCGTCGCGGTGGTCGCGGTGTACGGGTTCGGCTGGGACCGGCGGCGGGTGCTCGGAGCGGTCGGCATGGCGGTCCAGGTGGTCGGCTGGCTGGCCTGGGCGGGTGGTCGACGGTGAAGGCCCAGGGTTCCGCGAAGGTGCTCCTGGTGGCTGCCTTGGTCGCGGTCGTGCTGATGGCGTTCCGGGTGTCGTGGAACGCGTTGCGGGACGTGGCTGCGGCGACGGGGGCGGATCCGGTGGCGGCGGTGTTGTACCCGATCGTGGTCGACGGCCTCATGGCCCTCGCCCTGGTCGCGGCCCTGACGCTGACCGGTGACGATCGCCGGTTCGCCCTCCGCGTGCTGGGGACGTACACGGTCGCTTCGCTGGTGCTGAACTACGTGCACGGTCTGGTGCCGGAGCTGCACGGGGCGGCGGTCGACTGGGGTCGACTGTCCTCGTGGGATCCGGCGAACTGGGCTCTCGTGCTGCTGGCCACGTCGTTGCCGGTCGGCTCGATCTACTTCGGCTCCGACCTCGTGGCCATGGTCCTGCACCACCGACCCATCCCGGACACGAATCAGGATGAATCCTCTGAGACCATCTTGAATCGGTCTACCTCTGAGCTGGAGGAACCCGCCCCCGCACCTGCCTCGGTCGCCCCGCCTGCTGTGGTCGAACCGATCGTGGAAGAGGCACCCGCGGAGCTGCCGTCGGCCCCGGTGGAGCCGGTGGTCGCGTCGGTGCCTGCTCGGGTGGTGGCTGTGGTGGCGGCGGAGCAGTCGGCGCCGCGTCGGGCGACCGGTCGGGTGCCCGAAGCGGCTCGATCGCCCCGACCGGTCCGCACCCCGGAACAGCTTCTGGATGAGGCTCGGTCGGCCACGGCCGGTTGGTCGGTCGAGGAGTTGACGGCGGAGGGGATCCGGCGGGCGGTTCGCACGTCGCCCGCGAAGGCCCGACTGCTGCGGGAGACGCTGCGGGCGGAGCGGGCGGCGGTGAGTGCGTCGTGAGCACCCTGCCCGTCTACCGGTGGCGTCTGGCGCCGGATGGTCTGGCCACGCGTCGTCAGCTTCGTGCCGTCGGGTTACGGCCGGGCGGGCAGGACGTGGTGGCCCAGCTCGAACGCCCCCGCCGCGGGCGGGGTCCCCTGGTCGCCTACCTCTACCGGATCGACCTCGCGGTCCCGGTCCGGCCGATGACCTCCCGTCGGTGGGGAGCCCTCGCGCTGGCGATGCTGGCCCGCCGCACCTGCCCCACCTGCCGCCGCGACGCCGGATACGTCATCCCCACCTCGCTCGGGACGTGCGTGCCCTGCGCCGACCCTGCCGGCATCTGAACCGCCCCAACCCTGGCCGCCCTGTTCGCGGCCACCTGACAACCCACTGATCGGAGTCCTTCCATGAACAGCATCACCAGCAGCGCGGCGGCCGTGTGGCCGCGCGATGTGAAGTACCGGTTCCTGAACGTCGGCGGCGCCACGGTGGATGTGGTGGAGCCTCCGGCGGATGAGCGGCGGGCGGAGGCGGTCTGCCAGGGCTGCCACAGCTCCCACACCGGCGAGTACGGCGTGACGGGGGTCCTGCTGGACTGGGCCCAGCGGCACGCGGAGCGGTGCCGGGCCCTGCCCCGCCCCACGGCGGTGGTGGAGGCATGAGCCACCTGCCCGAACCCGTCCGGCCCCCGACCGCCGCCGGGGTAGTGCAACTGCCCGACGGTACTCACGTCTACGGCGATCACTTGCCCGCCGGGTTCGGTGGTCCGCAGGTGGTGCATCAGCACATCCACCAGGCACCGCCGGACCGGACCGTTCAGCGGATCGCACTCGGCTCCGGTGTCGGGGCGGGGGCGGTGGCGGCCGGGGTCTACTTCGGCCCCCTCCTGGTCGCCGCGCTCACCGCGATCGCCGCGAACCTGGCGATGCTCGCGTTCCTCGCGGTCGGCCTGGGCTGGGGTGTCCACACGGTCGTCAAGGCCGTCGGCGGACCCGACGGCGCCACCGCCGCGAAGAACATCGCCAAAGCCCGGAAGCGCAGGTGAGCGGCATGTTCTCCGCTGGTGACACGGTGCTGATCGTGGCCTGTGCGGATGACCCGCGGGCCGTCGGGCGGACCGGCCGCATCGTGGACGCGGCCCCTCCGGGCCCGCTCACCGACCGCCGGTGGACCGTCGATCAGGTCGGCTGGCTCATAGGGCCGGTTCTCTGCCACGGCCACGAACTCCGCAAGACCGCCGCCGCCTGACGGCTCCCCGATCCACCCCGGGCCCGCCCCGCCGCCATGGCGGTGCGGGGGTCGGGGTGGTGAGGGGAGCCGGACAGCCCGGCCCCGGAAGGAGCCCCCTCATGGACAGGCACGACAGCAAGAGCAAGGACCGGGACCCGCAGTTCACCGCGAAGGAAGTCGCCCGGCTCACGTGGCTGACGGCGCGAATGGCGAAGCGTCACCTGGCAGGTCCGGACATCTACCAGAGCGACCTGGAGCGCCGCTTCGACCGGATCGTCGACGGCGCCCGCGAGCGCGAGAAGCGCGCCTCCCAGGACGCCGACAAGCGCCGCAGGTAACTCCCCGCCGCCTCCCGCCCGTACTTCTGCGAAGGAACCCGATGACCGAGATCGAGACGATCCGCTACACCGCCGACGTCGTGTGCCTGCGGGGCGGCGACGTCCTGTCGATCGAGCGTGGCTGGGCCCCGCACCAGGGCATGTTCGCCCTGCCGGGCGGTCACGTCGACCCCGGGGAGACGTCCCGCACCGCGGCCGTACGCGAACTGCTGGAAGAGACCGGCGTCCGCGTGAGCGAGGACGAGTTGACCCTGATCGGCGTGTTCGACCGCCCCGACCGCGACCCCCGCGGCCGGTACGTGAGCGCCGCCTACCTGGTCACCGTCCCCGACCACACCACCGCCCGCGCCGGGGACGACGCGGTGGCCGTGCGCTGGCTGCCGCTGAACGCCCCCGGACCGCTCGCGTTCGACCACGACGCGATCGTCCACGCCGCCCGCCAGCACCACGCCTGCCCGGTCACGGCGGCGACCGACAACGGCCGTTGCCCGGCCGCGCACCCCAGCGACCCCAGCCCCTGCACCGGCCCGGCCGCC
Organism: Streptomyces sp. NPDC097619; assembly: GCF_040302735.1. Taxonomy (NCBI): domain Bacteria; kingdom Bacillati; phylum Actinomycetota; class Actinomycetes; order Kitasatosporales; family Streptomycetaceae; genus Streptomyces; species Streptomyces sp. NPDC097619. The sequence goes on from NZ_JBEOSD010000052.1 coordinate 37,157, forward strand.
GTGACCGTCGTGGACCAGCACGGAACCCGAGCCGACGGCTGCGAACACCACGCCGCACGGATGCTCGCCAGCCTGACCGACGCCCACATCCACGCCCTGCCCGGCGCCTCCGACGGCGCCACCACCCGCACGACCACCGCTGCCGCCGCCCTGCCGCCCTACGCCTGGCGCCGCCCCATCAACCGCACCTAGCTGTGCCCCGGGGCGGCCGCCCCGTCTCGCCAAAGAAGCGCGGCCGCCCCGGGTCCCAACGCCCTGCACACCCTCATCGAGCACGCAGGAGACCCCAGCATGACGGAAAACGTCGTCCCCCTCTTCAAGACCCCCGTCCCTGACCCTGGCACCATCCCGGCCCCGGACCCCGCCGGGCCGCCGCTCACCCTCGCCCCGCCCACCCCCGGCCCGACCCTGACCGCCCGGTCGATCCGGGTGCTGAAGTCCACGTGCCGGGCCATGGCCGCCGCCGTGACGGCAGACCGGACGAAGTCCGTGGCGCGGATGCTCGCCTGCAACGGCCTCTACGTGTTCGGCGGCGCCCGGATCGCGTTTCGTCGGGCGTGGGACGGGCGTTCGGGGTCGCGGTATCAGCGGATGATCCGGGCGGCGGAAGCGTCCGGGAACTGGGAGGAGGCCAAGGAGTGGGAGGACCGCCTTCACCGCTTCCGCGCCGACCGGCACCGCCGCCGCATGGACCTCATCAAGGCCCCCCAGGACGTGGCCCGCAACGCCCTCTACGCCCTCGGCGTCTCGATCGGCGGGCTGCTGGGGCTGGGCATCATCCTGGCCATAGCCAACGAGGACCCCGCCGACATCCTCGGCCCCCTCACCGCGGCCGTGGAACTGATCCGATGGGTCACCGTGGCCGCGACGGTGGTGTGGGGGCCGTTGGTCACGGTCGGGCCGTGGGCGGTGCTGGCCGCGCTGTGGGGCCTGGGCCGCCAACGCCAGGCCGCACCCGCGTGGGCGCTGCCCGCCCAGCACCGCGACGACGCCGGGGCCCCCATCACCCCGTCGATCGTGGTCACCGCGCTGCGGGACCTCGGCATCGCGCCGCTGCGCAACGCCATCAAGGAGATGGGCGATGCGGGGGCCGGGATGCTGGGCCCGATCCGCATCGCCGGATGCGGCGTCGAAGTCGACGTGACCTTGCCGTCGGGGGTGTCGACGGCGGAGGTGACGGGGCGGCGCCGCAAGCTCGCGGAGAACCTGGGCCGCCACGAACACGAGCTGTTCCCCACCCTCGCCCCCGCCGCCCGCACCGTCCGGCTGTGGATCGCCGACTCCGGCGCGTTGGACGAGCCGATCGGCCCGTCCCCCCTGGTCACGGACGAGACGGCCACGGCCAACTACAAGACCGGCCGCGCCCCCTGGGGCCAGGACCTGCGCGGCGACGCAGCCGTCATGAGCCTGTACCAGCGGATGCTCCTGATCACCGGCCTGTCCAACCAGGGCAAGACCGCCGCCCTGCGCGCCCTCGCCCTCTACCTGGCCCTGGACCCGACGGTGGAGTTCCGGATCGCGGACCTGAAGGGTGTCGGGGACTGGGGCATGTTCGACGGCCTGGCCACCACCCTGATCCAGGGCCCGACCGATGAGCACGTCATCGAAGCCACGCTGATGGTCGAAGGGCTCGTGGCGGAGATGGAACGCCGGATCCAGGCACCCGCGGGGACCGTGTTCACGCCGCTGGTCGGGATCGTGGACGAAGCCCAGGTCGCGTTCATGTGCCCGGCCGTCGGAGAGGACAAGCGGCCATTTGGCGGGTCGAAGGCCACCAGCCGCTACTTCATGGCCGTCCGCAAGATTCACAACCAGGGCCGCGCGGTCGACGTGCTGTTGTGGGAGGGCACCCAGGACCCGACCGATCAGAACCTGCCGAAGCTGGTCCGGGAGGGTGCCCACACCCGGGTGTCCCTGGTGCTGGGCACGGAGTCACAGGCCCGCATGGCGTTGGGGGACAAGGCGGTCGACGGCGGCGCCGCCCCGCACCTGCTGCGGCAGGGCCTGGACAAGGGCACCGTCGTGGTCGCCTCCGACGGCATCAAGATTCCCGCCGGGCAGGCGTCCATCACCGTCCGCACCCACTACATCGACACCGACCAGGCCGCCGCGGTCGCGGACCGGGCGAAGACCCGCCGGGCCGGGGTCACCACCCGCACCCACACCGACACCGGCCCGACCACGGATCCCCTGGCCGACATCCTCGCCGTCCTCGGAGACAGCCCCCGCGTCCTCACCCACGACGTGCTCAAGCGCCTCGCCGCACTCAACGAGCAGGCATATGGGGACTGGTCCTTCGCGGACCTGAAGGAAGTCCTGGAAGGGACCGGCGCCGAACCGTACAAGTCCGACGGCCGCATGACCATCCACCGCGAACGCCTCGCCCGAGTCCTCGCCAACCGACCCGACACCGATTCCGCTTCCGCCGCCGACTAGCGGGACCGACACCCCGCAGGGGCAGGGAGACAGGGAGAACTCCCTCAACCCCTCCCTGCCCGGCCTCCCTGCACCTGACCTGCGCGGATCGACCGACAGGGAGACAGGGAGGCATCCCAGGTCAGACCCCCGAAACCCCCACCCCACCCCCTCCCGCAGGGGGTGCCCGGACCTCCCTCACCACCGAGGGGGACCGGTTCCGCTTCACCCCGCTCGGAAAGCCGAAAGCGGCCCCCTTCACGCCAATGACCGGGGCCGCTCTCATCCAGCACGCTCACAACGACTGGAGACCCCAGAATGCACCACCACGCCCCGAACCCGCGACACCCCCGACCCGACGGCCCCCTACGAACCGCCCTCTGGCTCGCCGAAGTCGGCCTGCCCGTCCTCCCCTTGCGGGAGGGCAAGCGGCCCGTGGGCAACTGCCCCGACTGCACCCGCTCCGCGTGCGGGGACCGGCCCACCATGAAGTCGGCCGGGCCCTGCGTGTGTGCGCGGCCGTGCCACGGCTGGGCCGCCGCCACCACCGACCCGACCGTCCTCACCTCCCCCGCCTGGGCCCGCCCGTGGGCCCAGGCCGCGGCCGTGGCCTACCACCCGGGCGGCGCCGGACTGACCGTGGTGGACCTGGACGACGCGGTCGCGATCGCCTGGGCCAGGCAGAGCCTGCCGGTCACGAAGATGGTGGTGACGACCCGGGGTGAGCACTGGATCTACCGGGGCGCGATGCAGTCCGCCAACGCGGTCCGGCCGGGCGTCGACATCAAATCCGTCATGCAGTACGTCCGCTGGATCGACCCCGGCACCGGCACCATGCAGCCCCTCCCCGACGTGGTGCGGGCGCTCGTGGTGAAGGAGCCCGTCCCGGTCCCCGTCCGGAACCCGGCGGTCGTCCCCCGGGTGCCGGCGTCCGGCGCGGCCGGGCCGTGCCCGCACCGGACCCCCGCGTTCCTGGAGAGGGGTATCGCCATGGCGGTGCAGAGCATCACCGGTGCCCCGTCCGGGGTGCACGCGACGGTGTTCCGCATGTTCCTCGCCGTGCTCTCCGCCCACGGCCGGTGCGGCTGCCTCACCGACGGCCACGTGGCCCGGCTGTTCGCCGCCGCGCAGGCCCGGGGCGAGTCCCCGCGGCACTGCACGGACGCGTGGGCCAACGCCGTCACCGCCCTGGGGCTGTGACCGGTGGCCGATGAGGAGAAGAACCCGGCCCGGGAGATCATCACGGAGTACGCGCAGGCGCACTTCCGGTACTTCCGCACCCCCGACGGCGCCGTCTACGCCCAGAAAATCGGGCACCCCGTGGCACGGCCGATGCGGTCCCAGGGGACCACGGGCAGCCACCGACAGGAACTCATGGTCGGCCTCTTCAAGGCAGGCCGCGGCGTGTTCAACGGGTCCGCGTTGAAGGAGGCGCTGGACCTGATCGAAGCGCTCGCCCTGGACGAGCCGGTGCAGCCGGTGCACATCCGGGTGGCGCCCGGGGCCGACGGGGCGACGTGGCTGGACCTGGGCCGCGCCGACGGGCAATCCGTCCGCATCCACCCCAACGGCTGGACCCTCGCCATCCCGGACCCGCAGGAGGTCTCCTGGAAGCGCACCCAGCTCACGGGAGAGTTGCCGATCCCGGCCCGCGACACCAACGGCAAGGGCATCGACCAACTCTTGGGCCTGTGCAACTTCGCGACCGCCGAGACGGAGTGCCTGGCCCTGGCCTGGCTCCTGGGCTGCCTGGAGCCGTCCGTGCCCGTCCCCGCTCCGTTCCTGACCGGGCCGCAGGGGGCGGGGAAGTCGACCGGGGGCCGGATGCTGGTCCGGATCATCGAAGGCATGACCGGGGACCTGCGACGGGCGCCGAAGGACGAAGAGAACCTGATCGCCGCCGTCGCGGCCGGGTGGGTCACCGCCCTGGACAACCTCTCCCACATGACCCCCGACCTCTCCGACGCCATGTGCTGCATCGTCACCGGGGCGGAGAACGTGAAGCGGGCCCTCTTCACGGACGGGGATGTCTTCCGCGTCGGCTACCGCCGCCCCCTCCTCCTCACCGGAATCGACGTGGGCGTCATCCGCCCCGACCTCGCAGAACGCCTCCTCCCCCTCCGCCTGGAACGGCCGAAGGTCCGCCGGACCGAAGCCGAACTGTGGACGGAGTACGCGGAAGTGCTGCCGGTCGTTCTCGGCTCTCTGCTCGACCTGGCGGTGAAGGTCCGGGCATCCGAAGCACCGATCCCCACGGACCTGCGCATGGCCGACTTCGCCCACCTGTGCGCCCAGCTCGACGCGGCCACCGGGTTCGGATCGTTGGCCGCCTACCGGGCCAGCCTGGACGACCTGAACGACGACGTGATCGAAGGGGACCTGCTCGCGCAGACGGTCCTCAAGCACGCCGCCGCCCTGGCCCCCGGGGAGGAGGTCCGCATGTCCTCGGCGGAGTGGCTGCACGCCCTCACCCAGCTCTACAACGGCGAGGACTTCCGCCCCCTCCCCAAGGGGTGGCCGACGACCGGGAAGGTGCTCTCCGACCGCCTCAAGCGGCTCCAGCCCACCCTGGCCGCCCGCGGCGTTCTCGTGGACTGGGGCCGGACCGCGACCGCCCGCTACGTCGAAATGGCACGTCCTGCCGCCCCGCCCCCGCAGCCGCGCACCCCGCTGTTCTGAGACCGCGCCGCCGTGGCGGTCCCGGCACGAGCAAGAGGAGCACGCCTGCCCGTGGGCCGGGGGTGCTCCTCTTGCCGTTCGGCGGCCACGCCGCCGCCCAAAGGACGTGCCGCGAAGCGGCCCCCCTTTCACGTCCGAACGGCAACCCCACCCCACTACAAGCGCCCGGGCTTTTTCCTAAGTAGGGAGACTCTGCGTCACCTGCGTCACCGGCTGCCCCGAAACCGGCCCCGGCCTGCATGAACACGGGTGACGCAGACGGCCATTCCCTGCGTCACCCCCACGTCACCCGCGTCACCGTGCTGCGTCACCACGGTGACGGTGACGCAGCACGGTGACGCAGCCCAAAACACGGACGACACCGAAAACCCCAGGTCAGACCCCGTGATGACGCGGATGACCCGGGTGACGCAGAAATCCCTACCTCGGACACATTCCCGCCCGCAGGAGGAGCACATGCCCGCCCCGAGCGACCCTCGCGCCATCCTGCGCGGTGGTCTCCCCGACCGGTACCTCACCCCCGAGGACGTGTCCGAACTCCTCGGCGTCCCCGTCGAAACCCTCTACCAGTGGCGCAAGAAGCGCACCGGCCCGCCCGGCTTCCGCGTAGGCAGGCACACCCGCTACGACCCCGCCGACCTCCACCACTGGATCACCGAACAGAAGCGCAACGACATCAGCAACGCCGCCTGACCGGCACCACCACACCACCGAGGGCGGGCCCACCCGGGCCCGCCCTCCGCATATCCCCGAGAGGAACCCGTGGCGAGCCACGTCCAAGACCGCTGGTACAAGACCGAACCCGGGCCCGACGGCAAGCCCCGCCGCGTCAAGAGCGACCGGTACGGCACCGGACTGCGCTACAGGGCCCGCTACATCGGCCCCGATGGCACCGAAAAGAGCAAGAGCTTCCCGGACAAACAGAAGCGGCTCGCTGACCAATGGTTGGCAGGCATCGAGGCGGACATGTCCCGGGGGCAGTACATCGACCCGGCCGCCGGTCGGATCACGTTTCGTGAGTACGGTGAGAAGTGGCTCGCCTCTCAGACCACCGACGCGACCACGCGGTCTTCGGTCGAAGTGCAGATCCGCAAGCACGCCTTTCCGTACCTCGGAACGCGGCCGATGGACTCCTTCCGGCCGGAGCACATCCGGAACTGGCTCAGCGAGCTTGAGCGGGTCCTGCCAGTGTCCTCGTACCGACGCGTGATCTTCGCGAGTGTGTCCGCCGTGCTCGCGGCCGCAGTCGATGACGAGCTGTTGGCGAGGAACCCGTGCAAGGCCCGAACGGTGAGGGCCCCCGCCTCGGTGGCCCCCAGGGTGCGGCCCTGGACCCGCGAGCGGCTGTTCGCGGTCCGCGCGGCGCTGCCCGACCGGTACCAGGCGGTGGCCGATGCGGGCGGGGGCCTGGGGCTGCGCCAGGGTGAGATCTTCGGCCTGCCCGATGACCCTGATGACTTCCGCGGGCAGTGGCTGCGGGTGGTCAATCAGGTCAAGGTGGCGAACGGTCGGCTCGTCTTCGGGCCCCCCAAGCGAGGGAAGGAGCGCGACGTGCCGCTCCCCCGGCACGTCGCGCAGGTGCTGCGGGAGCACCGAGCGGCATTCCCGCCCGTGGCCGTGACGCTTCCCTGGCTCAGGCCGGATGGCCCCCTGGTCACCAAGCGGCTGCTGTTCTCCCTACCGGGCGGCGGAGCGGTGCGGCGGACCGACTTCAACACGCGCGTGTGGAAGGTCGCCCTCGTGCAGGCGGGTGTCATCCCTGAGCCGCGGGCCGGGGAACGCCATCAGGCGGCGCGGGAGCACGGCATGCACGCGCTCCGGCACTTCTACGCGTCCGTGCTCCTGGACGCCGGAGAGAACATCAAGGCCCTGAGTACCTACCTCGGGCACGGCGATCCGGGCTTCACGCTCCGGGTCTACACGCACCTGATGCCCAGCAGTCACGAGCGGGCCCTCAAGGCGATGGCCGACCTGTACGGGGCCGCCGGGCCGATGGCTGACGGCCCACAGACGGCCCAGGAGGGGTGAGACGGCTGTGGGCCGGTGGTCGATGACCACCGGCCCACAGAGCCGTGCGCGCCCGGAACCGGCGTTGACCTGCGGTTACAGCACCGGGAGGTTCTTGCGGAGTTCGAAGGCGGTGACCTCGCTGCGGTATTCCTCCCACTCCTGCTTCTTGTTGCGGAGGAAGAAGTCGAAGACGTGTTCGCCGAGGGTTTCCGCGACCAGTTCGCTGCGTTCCATGAGGGCGATGGCCTCGCCGAGGTTCTGCGGGAGGGGTTCGATGCCCATGGCGCGGCGTTCGGAGTCGGAGAGGGCCCAGACGTCGTCGTCGGCGCCGGCGGGGAGTTCGTAGCCCTCCTCGATGCCCTTCAGGCCGGCGGCCAGGAGGACGGCGTAGGTGAGGTACGGGTTGGCGCCGGAGTCGATGGAGCGGACCTCGATGCGGGAGGAGCCCATCTTGCCGGGCTTGTACATCGGGACCCGGATCAGCGCGGAGCGGTTGTTGTGGCCCCAGCAGATGTAGGAGGGGGCCTCGCCGCCGGAGCCGGCGGTGCGGGCCGAGCCGCCCCAGATGCGCTTGTAGGAGTTGACCCACTGGTTGGTGACGGCCGAGGTCTCCGCCGCGTGCCGCAGCAGGCCCGCGATGAAGGAGCGGCCGACCTTGGAGAGCTGGTACTCGGCGCCGGACTCGTAGAAGGCGTTGCGGTCGCCCTCGAAGAGGGAGAGGTGGGTGTGCATGCCGGAGCCGGGGTACTCGGAGAACGGCTTCGGCATGAACGTGGCCTGCACGCCCTGCTCCAGCGCCACCTGCTTCATGACCAAGCGGAAGGTCATGATGTTGTCGGCGGTCGACAGGGCGTCGGCGTAGCGGAGGTCGATCTCCTGCTGGCCGGGGGCGCCCTCGTGGTGGCTGAACTCGACCGAGATGCCCATGGATTCGAGCATGGTGATGGCCTGGCGGCGGAAGTCCATGCCCACGTTCTGCGGGGTGTGGTCGAAGTAGCCGGAGTTGTCGGCGGGCACCGGTCGGGAGCCGTCGAGGGGCTTGTCCTTCAGCAGGAAGAACTCGATCTCCGGGTGGGTGTAGAAGGTGAAGCCCAGGTCGGAGGTCTTGGCGAGGATCCGCTTGAGGACGTACCGCGGGTCCGCGAAGGACGGGGAGCCGTCGGGCATCAGGATGTCGCAGAACATGCGGGCGGTGCCCGGGGCCTCGGCGCGCCACGGCAGTATCTGGAACGTCCCCGGGTCCGGCTTGGCGATCATGTCGGACTCGTACACCCGCGCGAAGCCCTCGATCGCGGAACCGTCGAAGCCGATCCCCTCGTCGAAGGCCTGCTCCAGCTCCGCGGGAGCGACGGCGACCGACTTCAGGAAGCCGAGCACATCGGTGAACCACAGGCGCACGAAGCGGATGTCGCGCTCCTCGAGCGTCCGGAGGACGAATTCCTGCTGCTTGTCCATGCCTTCATCCTCGCAGTTCAGACGGGCTGTGCACCACCAGCGGGGCATCAGGGAGCGCACCCAGTATCGCGATCGGCGGTTTCGGCCACATTACGGGCCCCCCACGGGTCGTGACACCCCCGCACTGACCCTCCGGCCGGTCCGCCCACTACCATCTGCGCCCATGGGGGGCAGGCATCACTTCGGACACGGGCGCGTCGCGCGGCCCGTCGCCCTGGTGTGCGCGCTGGGCACCCTGGTGGCCGCCCTGATGCTGTGCGTCCGACCGGCCGGCGGGCACCCCGCCGGGACGGTGCCGGCCGCGTCCGCCGTACGGGCGTCCGCCGCGCGGACCGCCACCGGACCGGACGCCGCGGCCCCGCCCGCGCACCGGGCCCCCGTCGCGCACCGCGCCCCGGCCGCCGGCCACGCCGCGTACAGCTGTCCCGACGGGATGCCCGGCTGCTCGCGGCTGGGGCACCGCACGCCGGGGATCCTGACGGTGCCGCCGCCCGGCAGTCCGGGCCCGGAGCTGCCCGTCCTGGTGCCCCGGTCCCGACCGGAGGGGCGCGCGCTCCCCGTGCAGCCCCCGGCCCGCGCTCCCGACCTGCACGTCCTTCAGGTGCTGCGCACGTAGCGGGGGCTTCCGCCCCGCCTCGAGGCACCGCACGATGACCTCGAACGATGACCTCGCACCACCGCAGGACCCACCCCCCCATCCGAGAAGGACAAGGACGACAGCTGCCATGGGCACCAAGACCAACAAGGGCTCCGACAACTCCCGCCAGGCCCGGATAGCCGAGATGCGCCGGGCCGAGCAGGCTCGCGACCGGCGCAACAAGTTCCTCGCGATCGGCGTCTCGGCCGTCATCGTCGCCGGGCTCGTCGGCTTCGGCGGGTACGTGCTGAAGAAGGAGTCCGACGAGAAGGAGCAGGAGACCGCGGCCGCCAAGAAGCCCGTCACCGGCGAGCAGACCTGGGACGCGAAGAAGCTGGGCCGCAACCACGTCACCAAGGCGGTGGCGTACGAGATGAAGCCCCCGGTCGGCGGCGACCACAACCCGGTGTGGATGAACTGCGACGGCGACGTCTACAAGAAGCCGATCGCCAACGAGAACGCCGTGCACTCCCTGGAGCACGGCGCGGTCTGGGTGACGTACACCGACAAGGCCGACAAGGCGCAGGTCGAGAAGCTGGCCGAGAAGGTCGGCAAGACCCCGTACACGCTGATGAGCCCGGTGAACGACCAGGCCGGGGCGATCATGCTGAGCGCCTGGGGCAAGCAGGTCACCGTGGACGGTGCCTCCGACCCGCGGGTGAACCAGTTCTTCACCAAGTACGTGCAGGGCCCGCAGACCCCCGAGCCGGGCGCCGCGTGCACGGGCGGGCTGGCCGAGCAGTGACCCGCACGCACTGGGCCGCCGTGACGGCCGTGGTCCTCGCCCTGCTCTTCGCGGGCGGGGCGGCCGCGGTCACCGCGAACGGGCCCGAGACCCCGGCGCTGCCGGGGGCGGGCTCCGCTGACGCCGGTTTCGCCCGGGACATGGCGGTGCACCACCAGCAGGCGGTGGAGATGTCCTTCATCGTCCGGGACCGCACCCGGGACCAGGCGGTGCGCCGACTCGCCTACGACATCGCCAACACGCAGGCCAACCAGCGCGGCATGCTGCTGGGCTGGCTGGACCTGTGGAAGCTGCCGAAGGTGGACGCCGGCCGGGAGCCGATGGCCTGGATGGCCGACGGCGAGGGCGACGGTGCGGGGCACGGCGGCGGGCACTCCGGACACGGGGCGGGCGGGCCGAAGGCCAAGCCGGGCGCCCTGATGCCCGGGATGGCCACCAAGGCCGACCTGGCCGAGTTGGGACGGCTCTCCGGCCGGGCCGCCGAGGTCCGCTACCTGCAGCTGATGACCGACCACCACAAGGGCGGGGTCCAGATGGCCTGGGGCTGCGCGACCCTGTGCACCACCCCGGTGGAGCGGGAGCTCGCCCGCGGCATGGTGGCGGGACAGCAGTCCGAGCTGGACCTGATGGCCGGGATGCTCAAGGAGCGCGGGGCGTCCCCCACGCCGTAGGCCGCGGGCGCGGCCGGAGCGGTGGGGGGAGGGAGGGCGGCGGCCCGGATCCGCTGGAGGAGTTCTCCGAACGAGGGGTCGTCGCGCAGGTCGCCGCGGAGGGGGAGCGTGTTGACCAGCATCC